>JBOHMF010000004.1:0-29741 GCA_050730055.1 Allostellaceae bacterium | reverse complement strand
GGTGTATGGGCGAGCGATATACGACGGCAAGAGGGGGCTGCCTCGCCGCATTGAGGTACGAAAAATAGAGGTTTTAGATCAGAACCGCGACTTCACGCGATGGAAGGGAGCGTTCGAGCCATTTGAGATCGCCTCAGATTGGTTGGACGAGGAGGCATAGAATGGCGCCTCCCAAAAACCTGTTTTGGGACTCGTGCGTGTTTATTCGTTATCTGACTCGGCAACCGACAGACTTTCTTGCCGACATTGATCAGTACGTTGCCGAGGCAAAAGGAACGGATAGAAAGTATATCATCCACTGCTCCACTCTGGTTTTTGTTGAAATACGTCCGAGATTCTTAAAGAAGACAGGGTTTGGAACGGCCGCTGAGTTCATGTCGGACCTTGGGAGTGCCTTTGCACCGTTCGATCCCAACCCCAATATACTTAGCTATGCAGGGGCCTTGCGCGATCACGAGCCGGTCAACCTGGGCAATCCGAAGAGTGACAAGCCGGCCACAAGATCAATCGGCACGCCAGACGCGATCCATCTTGCGACGTGTCTATATCTGCGAGACGTGGCAGGTGTGAGTGATATTGTGTTTCATACGTTTGATGAAGGCAAAGGGAAAACCTGGGAAGGCAAATGTGTTCCGATCATTGGATTCGAGAAATGGTTCCCACCCGATCGTCGCGTCCAAGAGGTAGCAGATGTCTGTAGCCTCACGCGGATAAAACCGGAACATCCCTCGCCCGATCTCGCGACGAAAGCATCGACCAGTGCCACAGTTATCACTCAGCCAAGCCCTTAGAGAAGGGCGATTGCCAGAGTTCATCGCTGAAGCCGAGGCGCGCGGCGTCGGCCCCGCTGACCGCGGAGCCTTTGACGTGGCGATGAAAACGGCCCTCAAATCCGGGAAATCAGCGCGTCGAACATCAGGTTCCCGAGTGCGCGGTGGTTCGAGCGGTAAGCAAACTCGGCGAGGTACTTAGGCATGTGCTTGCCGGAAATGTGAATGTGTGTCGAGCGGACGCTGTATTTGAACAGCTTCCAGAACGACTCGATGCTGTTCGTGGTGTGCCAATGTCCCGTCCGATAGTCGTAGTGTTTCCATTCCTTGTCGGCGTGCCGAACCGCGCCGTGAATGAAGCCATCTCCAGTTAGTAAACCATAGTGGATCAACTCGTCAGTCGAGACGACTGAGCCGGGTTCTACATTCCTAAGCACGACATCGCGGAGCGTATCCTTGTTGATGTCGGGGATCACTTCCGTTGCCAGCCGGCCGCCCTGCTCCTTCATCCCCATAACGATCGTCTTGCCTGCCGCTCCGCGACCGCGCTTGCCAGGACGCCGACCGCCCACATACGCCTCGTCCATCTCGACGTGGCCGACGAGGAGTCCCTTGATGTCGGCCCGCTCCATCAATTCGCGGATTTGATGGCCGATCCGCCAAGCAGTCTTGTAGGTGACGCCGAGTTCGCGCTGTAGCTCCTTGCCCGAAACGCCGTGCCGGGTCGTGACAAACAGGTAGATCGCGTAGAACCATAGTCGAAGCGACGTGCGCGTGTCCTGGAAGATCGTCCCGGCGCAAGGATGAACGTGATGTCCGCAATGAGCGCACGAATACGCAGGGCGATCGGCGAGCCGATGGAAGGTGGAGTCTGCGCCGCATTTCTCGCAGACATGCCGAAACCCGTACCGGACTGCCATCAGGTGTTCAAGGCATGCATCGTCGGTCGGGAACCGCTCGAAAAACTCGCGAACCGAGAACGGCTGGACGTTGCTGATACGGGTTCCCTTGGTGGAAGGGCGGCGGCGCTGGCGCGGCATGGCGGTGTCCTTTCTCTACCGCCAGTTATACCCCCTACCGATACGTTCGTCAACGGGATAATCCCCAAATATAATTGGGATCATAAACATATCCTCCTGTGATATCCCACACTGCAAATAATCTATGCTGTGTTTTCATGTAATTGATAATACGATCGCCGATTTTCATTTTCTTGACGGACATCTTCCGGGATGCAGGAAAACCAAATAAGAGCGGCTTATTTGGGTCATATTTTTGCTTCCATTCCGCCCAGACCTGCGGCGTATCGACACCAAGCCAATAACACGGTTCTGTCATTTTTGCACCTTAAGTGCCACTCTCCGGGCAAATCAGAACACCACCTCTGTCTCACTCCGCCGCCAGCGCCGCGCGCCAGCCGAGATGGGTGAGGCAGCGGTCGATCCACAACCTGGTCAGCTTCTCCTGGGCGCCGTTTTGCGACAGCCGCCGGCGCAGGGTCGGGAAATCGACGCGGTCGAGGTCCTGATCCTGGTTGAAGCACGAGAACACGACGGTCTCGGTACCGGTCACGGGATCGCGCTGCAATTGCAAGCACTGCGCGCAGATCTCCTTCATCATGCACTGCATCGGCGAGTTGATCGAGGCGATCGCGCGGTGCTCCGGCCGGAAATGGTCCTTGAGCTTGCCGTGCCGCGCCTCGGCAACCGCCGCCATCATCCCGTCCGAGCCGATCGCGATGATACGATCGATGGCCCCGAGCGGGATCGGCGCTGTGCCGAGCGCGCCCTCGCCATAAGCCGCGATCGCCGCGACGATGTTGCCGACAAAGGCCAGGTCTTGCGGCCGGTCCGGCTCGAAGCCGGGCGCCTCGTCGCAGCACCACACGACGCTGTCGGCGGCGCGCTCGATATCGGCCACCTTGTAGCGGTCCTCGACCCGCTTGTAGCCGGCGAAATAGAGCACATGAGACCCTTTCGCCCGGAGCGCCGCGCCGATCGAGAACAGCACGGCGTTGCCGAGACCGCCGCCGGCCAGAAGCACGGTCTCGCCGGCCGGGGTTTCGGTCGGTGTCCCTGTCGGTCCCATCAGGATCACCGGCTCGCCCGGCCGCAGCAACGCGCACAGATCGGACGAGCCGCCCATTTCGAGAACGATCGTTGAGAGGAGACCGTGCGCGCGGTCGATCGCCGCGCCGGTCAGCGCAAGGCCCTCCATCGCCAGGGTCGTGCCATCAACGCGCGGGGCCAGGGTCTCGTAGTTCTGCAAGCGGTAGAACTGGCCGGGTTTGAAGGCGCGCGCCGCCATCGGGGCGCGCACGACAATCTCGACGATCTTTGGGGTCAGCCGGTTCACCTCGTGGACCCGTGCCACCAACTCGTCATCGAGCCGCGCCGCGAGATCCGCCGGGGCCGGCGCGCCGGGTTCGAGCCGGGCCAGCATACGGCTGACCACCGGATAGCCGAGCTTGGCCCCGCCCATCGCCTTGACGACATTGCCCGAAAAGCTCGGGTGGAGATCGCCGAAAAAGCTGACGGCGCGGCCGTCGGGGCGCAACTGCATCAGGACGCGCACGTCGCGCGGCTTTGCCACGCGCTCCGGGGTGGCCGGGTTGCCGTCCTCGTCGAGGGCACGGAAGTGGCGGCCGTCGAGCACGACATTCTCCGCATCCTCGCGGCCAAGCACGGTGTTGGGCTGGGTTCCGGCGGCAACCAGGATCGTGCGCGCCGGCAGCACCGCCTCTTCCGGCGTCGCGCCGCCGGAACGGGTGACGCGCAATGCTGCGGCGCGGCCAAAGCGGTCGGTCTCGACCGCCCGCGGGGTCAGCCCCTCGGCAAAGCGGATGCCCTCCTCCATCGCCTTTGCCACTTCCTCATGGTTGAGGGTGTAGCTCGGCGAGTCGATAAGGCGGCGGCGATAGGCGATCGTCACCCCGCCCCAGCCGTCGAGCAACTCGACAAGGCGGGGCGCGCGGCCTTCGCGCTGCGCTCTCTCGCGCCCGGCGCGCAAGGCGCGGGCGTGAGTGAGAAATTCGTCGGCGGTCTCGGCCTCGGCCTCGGTCCATTCGGCCCGTACCGCCGTTGCGCCGCGTTCGGCCACCAGGATCTCATAGCGCGAGAGGAATTTTTCGACCTGCACCGGGTAGTAGGCGAGCGACTCGGTCGCGGTGTCGATCGCGGTCAATCCGCCGCCAATCACGACGACCGGCAGCCGCACGGTCAGATTGGCGATGCTGTCGGTCTTTGCGGCACCCGTCAATTGCAGGGCCATCAGAAAATCGGAAGCCTGGCGCACCCCGGGGGCGAGAGCGTTTGGCATCGGGATCACGGTCGGGCGGCCGGCGCCGGCGCACAGTGCGACGTGGTCAAAGCCAAGATCAAAGGCGCCGTCGAGCGTCACCGTGCCGCCAAAGCGCACCCCGCCATACATCGCAAAATCCTGCCGGCGCTCCAGCAGGAGCCGCACGATCTTGAGAAAATTCTTGTCCCAGCGCACCGTGATGCCGTATTCGGCGACACCGCCAAACCCGGCCATCACCCGGTCGTCAAGGCTCTCGTAAAGGCTCTTGACATCGCGGATCGGCCGGAACGGCTGGCGGCCGCCGCCCTGCGCGCGGCCGGATATTTCGGCGGCCAGCGGCTCGATCTTGAGCCCGTCGATCGCAGCGACAAAATGACCGTCGTTCAACAGGTGATGAGCGAGCGTGAACCCGGCCGGCCCGAGCCCTACGACCAGCACCTTATAGCCCGAGCGCGGTCTCGGCAGCGGCCGCCTGAGATCAAGCGGGTTCCAGCGCGTCAAGAGCGAATAGATTTCAAAGCCCCAGGGGAGCGCCAGCACGTCCTTCAACGTGCGCGTCTCGATCTGCGGAATATCGACCGGTTCCTGCTTCTGATAGATGCAGGATTTCATGCAGTCATTGCAGATGCGATGGCCGGTCGCGGCGCACATCGGGTTGTCGATGGTGACGAGGGCGAGAGCGCCGAGACTGTAGCCGCGCGCCCTCACTAGGTTCATCTCCGAGATTTTCTCTTCGAGCGGGCAACCGGCGAGGGTGACGCCAAAAACGCTTTTCTTGAACTGACCGTCCTTTTCGCGCAGCCCGCGGGAGCAACTGTCCTTGTCCTGGTTGTGACACCAGATGCAGTAGTTTGCCTGATCGAGCGCGCCCATAAGATCGGTGCCGGCATCGGTCAGGGAGAAGCCTTCGCGCCGGCGCCGCTTTTCATCCGAGAGGCGCAGCATCAGAACGCCGTCGCACTCCTCGGTCTCGATCGGGACGAGATGCTGCATGTCGAGCCGGTGCGGCACCCTGAAAAGGATTCCGCGGCGATGCTTTTCGCGGCCCTGCGGCGACACCGTCGCCCAGGCGGCGTAGCGCCGGGCCGTGTCGAGCACGGCGGCGTTTGCCGCCTCATCGTCGAGCCAGAGAGCGACATGCTCGGCATAGCGCCGTTCCCAGCGCGCGACACCGTCGCCCTCTTCCGCCCCGATCAGCGGAGCGAGTTCGCGCGCCAGAGCGGGGCCGTCGATCCCGGTTGCCGCGTTCTCATCGATGCCTTTGACGGCACGGCGCTGGACAAACAGGCGCTTTACCGCATGGAGCGGCGCCAGCGCGGCGTGGCGGGCCTCTAAGTCCCGCACTTCGGCGGTGATGCCAAAGAGATCACCGAGGAAATCCTCGACATGGGGCGCCAGATCGACAAGCAGGGCGGATTCGTCGTGATGGCCGAACCCGTCCGGATCGGCGCGGGCCGCCATCAGTCGGTCGTGAAGCGCGACATCGATTTCGGCCAAATGTGCGACAAAGGCGCGATCGACCCGGACGAGACCGTCGCGCTCGTAGAGATCGGCGAAGGCAAGCCCGTGCTTGAGGACGAGATCGGTCATGGCTGGTAGTTAAGCAGCGAAAGCGAGCAAAACCATCCGGCGCATCGCCGCGCCAGAGTTGCCTCGCGCGCGCCAGCCTCTCACAGGTGGGAGCGGAAGGGCTGCCGACAAAGGCAAACCAGCATTGCAGCCGGGTCAACCCGCGGATTTGGGCGGTTGCGGCCGCAGGCTGCGCGCAAGGCAGGCATCGAGCTTGCCGAGGACCGCCGGCCAGCGGTAGCGCTGCTCGATCACGCGACAAGCGTTGCCGCCAAGGTCGGGGTATTGGCCTTCGACCACGGCGACGATCGCGCGCACCGTCTCATCGGCGTCCTCGGCCACCAGAAGATCGCGCCCGGCGGTGGCGCGGATGCCCTCAAAAGCCTGCGGCGAGGCGATGACCGGGCGGCCAAGCGCCATCGCTTCGAGAACCTTGTTCTGCACCCCGCGCGCCATGCGCAGCGGGTTGACCGAGGCATCCGCATGGGCGACGTAGGGCCGCGTATCGGGCACGCGCCCGGTCACCTCGACACCGGCATATCGGACGAGCCGTTTCACCTCGGGACCGGGATTGTTGCCGACGATATGAAATTGCGCACCGGCCAGGCGGGTCCGCAGCCGCGGCAACACCCGCTCGACAAACCAGATCACGGCATCGGCGTTTGGCCAGTAATCCATGTTCCCGGTAAAAACGAGATGCGGTCCGGCGCCGGAATAAGGCGACGCGAAGGCGATGGCCGGCGAAAACCGATCGAGATCGACCCCATTCTCGATCCAGGTCAGGCGGTCGGCCGTCTCGGGCGCCAACTCGGCGAAATGCCGCGTCTCCGCCTCGGTGACAAAAAAGGTCATATCGCACGCCATCGCGGCGTACCGTTCATAGGCGAGAAGCGTGCGGGCTTCGCGGGCCCACACGCGGCGCATCGGCCCGCGGGCCTTCTGCGCGTAGGCGGCCCATTTCTGCGAGTCGATATCTACCATGTCGAGGATTTTGCCACCCCGCTCAAGATGCAGCGCATAGGGGGCCATCGCGGCGGAGAAGATGAAGATGATCTCGATAGATCCCTGCGCCACTGTCCGATCGACCCAGCGCCGCAGCTCCGGATGGAAATAATAGTCGAGCATCAGCGGGCGGCCGGGCCGCAGCCGGGCCAGGGCTTTCAGCTTTTGTATCCGCCGGTCGATGCCAAACGCCGCGACCTCGGCACAGATCGTCCGCAAATGCGCGATATGCGTCCAGTCAGCCGGGTCATTGATCAAGCAGCCGAGATGCACGCGGTAGGATTTTGCCAGATGGGCAATCAGATGATAGCAGCGGATCTTCTCCCCTTTTGTGAGGGGGTAGGGAAGGCAATGGCTGATGAAGGCCAGATCGGGGCGCCCGTCGCGCTTCAGCTGTTCTCCCAACACCGGCATCGGGTCGCCGCGGCTCATCAATGGCATCGGGGAAGCGCCCAGGCTTTGTTTCCGCGCTCGGTCAGCCTGATCGGAAAGGCTTGCGCGCCGCTGTCGTCCAGCGCGGCAATCAGACAGTAGCGGCGCTTACCACTTCCCTGAACGTCTGTCGGCAGATTTGCGAGTCTGTCCATTAGCCTTCATTATATCTGAAAAGGAGGATCATTACAATCATCCTTTACATTGTTGTTTTCTGCTTGGCAAGGCGACCCGGTTGCGACAAATCAGGGAAATGAGTTCTTATTTTCTTATTTTTATCTGACCTGCTTCAGGGATAGAGCGGGATCCCGCCGAAGCATCACCCTCCCGAGTCCTGTCTGAGCATGCCCTCCGCGACGGTCCGGCAATCCATGACCCTGATCATCGCAGGTCGGCTCAACCCCGCGATCCTTGACCGCCCTCCGCATCGGCGATTTCGAGCATGGCGTTCAACAGCACCGCGCAGCCGGCGGCGAGTTCCTCGGGTCGCGCATCCTCGATCTCGTTGTGGCTGATGCCGTCCTTGCATGGAACAAAGACCATCGCTGAGGGCGCGATCCGTGCCATGTAGACGGCGTCGTGGCCGGCGCCGCTGATGATGTCCTGATGCGAGAGGTCCTGCGCCGCGGCGGCGCGACAGACTGCATCGATGAGCGCGGGGTCGAACGGGGTCGGCGGAAAATGCCAGAACTCCTCGACCGCGACCGCAAGCCCGCCGCTCTCGGCGGCAGCCTTGGCGCAGGCTTCGCGCAATTCCCGGTCCATCGCGGTCAGGACCGCATCCACGGGATGGCGGAAATCGACCGTGAAAAAAACCTCTCCCGGGATCGTGTTGCGCGAATTGGGGCTGACCCGGACAAAGCCGACCGTCGTGCGCGCATCAGGAGCGTGCGCCTCGCCGATCCGCCGCACCGCGTCGATCATGCGGGCGGCGCCGAGGAGCGCGTCCTTGCGCCGCGGCAGCGGCGTCGTGCCGGCATGCGCTTCCGCGCCGGTGACGGTGATCTCATACCAGCGCTGCCCCTGCGCGCCGGTAACGGCGCCGATCACGGTGCCGGCGGCTTCGAGGATCGGCCCCTGTTCGATATGAGCCTCAAAATAGGCGGCGACGGGGCGCCCGCCGACCGGCTCGGGTCCGGCAAAGCCGATGCGTTCCAGTTCGGCGCCAAGCTTGACCCCGCTCACATTGTCCGGGCGGTCGAGACCATAGGCGAGATCAAAGACACCGGCAAAGGCGCCGGAACCGACCATCGCCGGCGAGAAGCGCGAGCCTTCCTCGTTGGTCCAGGCGACGATCTCGACCGGCGCCTCGGTCTCATAGCCGAGATCGTTGAGACTGCGCACGACTTCGAGCCCGGCCATGACGCCATAGGCACCGTCAAACTTGCCCCCCGTGGGCTGGGTGTCGAGATGGCTGCCGGTCACGACCGGCGGCAGCGCGGGATTGCGGCCGGGGCGGCGGGCAAAGATGTTGCCGATGCGATCGACCCGCACTGCGCAGCCGGCCTCTTCGCACCAGCGGACAAACAGCCGGCGCGCCTCGCCGTCGAGATCACTGGCGGCGAGCCGGCACACCCCGCCCTTGGCTGTCGCTCCGATCTGCGCGAGCTCCATCAGGCTCGCCCACAGCCGTTCGCCGTTCACCTGAAGATTGCGCATCTCGCCCTCGCCTCGCGTCGTTTGGCGTGTCGTTTGGCGTGTCGTTTGGTCATGATAGCCCGCGCATGGCTGCTCGCAAAAGCCGAACGACAGTTCCGAGGCGCGCCGCTCGCCTCTATAGTCCGGCCCCACGGGCCAAACGAGGGCGGGAAAGGGGTGGGATGACGGTGGCACAGAATGGCGGGCGGTTGACCGTCGCCGGGATCGATCTGGACGTGCAGCGCCGCGGTGCGGGCGCGCCGATTGTGCTGCTGCACGGCTTTCAGACCCTCGACCCCGAGGCGCGCGTGCTCGACCTCTTGGCCGAGCACGGCGCGGTTCTCGCGCCCTCGCTGCCCGGCTTTGGCCATTCGCCGCGGCCCGCGGATTTTGACACGGTTTCCGATCTCGTCCACCTCGTCCTCGCCCTGCTCGACGATCTGCCGCAGAAAGCGACCTTGATCGGGCTGTCCTTTGGCGGCTGGCTCGCCGCCGAGGCCGCGGTCAAGTGCCGGCACAAGATCGCCCGCCTCATCCTGGCCGACCCGCTCGGGATCAAGATCAGCCCGCCCGATCACCCCGATATTCTTGACGCTTTCAACCGCTCTCCCGATGAAGTCCGAGAGAAGAGCTGGCACGATCCCGACCGCTTTGCTCCCGATTTTGACGAGATGGCGGACAAGGCGCTCGTCGTTTATGCCCGCAATCGCGAGGCGCTGTGCCGCTACGCCTGGCATCCTTACATGTACGACCCGCAACTGAAGCGCTGGCTCTCGCGCATCACGATCCCGACGCTGCTGCTATGGGGCGCTTCCGACCGCGTCGTCACTCCCGATTACGGCCGCGCCTACGCCGCTCTGATCCCCGGCGCGCGCTTTGAGGTGATTGAGGCCGCCGGCCACCACCCCGAGATCGAGCAGCCCGAAGCCTTGGCTGCGCGCATCGCCGCCTTTCTGAACGCCTGACCCGCGGGCCCGGAGCAACCGCTATGCAAGCCTGGTATCATTGCGAGAACGTCTATCCCTTTGTCCCGCAAGAGGTGCTCGATCGCGCGGACTCGGTGCGCGGCAGTCTGCCAAACCGCTACTGCGATCCGAGGATCGCCGCCGATCTATTTCACGAATGCTTCGACGAGCACCTCCTGTGCGACGATCTCGGCGTCAACATCGTCTCGATCGAGCATCATTCCGGGATCAACAGCCTCTACGGCGCGAGTCCGATGATCCTCGGCACCCTCGCCCGGCAGACCCGCAACGTGCGGATTTTGAGCCTCGGCACGTTGATCACGGTGCGCCCCGACCCGGTTCGCATCGCCGAGGAATACGCGACCGCCGATGTCATCTCGCGCGGCCGACTGGAGATCGGCTTTGTCAAGTCGGGCGACAGCGAGATGGTCTCGGGCAATGCCAACCCGGTCGGCTTTGTCGATCGCTTCTGGGAGGCAATCGATCTGATCGTCAAGACCCTGGCCGCGCATGACGGGCCGTTCAGTTGGGAGGGCAAGCACTACACCCACCGCCACGTCAACATCTGGCCGCCGTGCTGGCAGCGCCCGCATCCGCCGCTGTGGGCGGCGAGCGGCGATCCCGAGACGACGGCCGAACTGGGCCGGCGCGGCATGGTCAACGCCCTGGTCCTGCGCGGGCCGCAGGCCAGCAAGCGCGCCTTTGATTCCTATCGTGCGGCGCGCCAGGAAGCGGGACTCCCTGCGTCTGGCAGCGACCGCTTTGCCTATGCCGCCCTCGCCTATGTCGGCGACACCGACGAGGAAGGCGTGCGCGTCGGCAGCAAGCTCCTGTGGTTTCTCAATACGAGCTTGAAGCAATCGCCGCAGATGTCGCGCTTTCTGCCGGGCCGCAACCCGCCCGAACTGGCGCCGCAGCTCTGGCGGACAAAGCCCCGCGCGAGCACGCAGGGCGCCCGCCGCCCGGCCGATGGCCTCATCGGCATCACCCCGGAGCAGGCGATCGCGCGCGGCATCCTCTTCGCCGGCAACCCCGACACCGTCCATAAGCAGATCATGCGGGTTTACGACGAGGTCGGCGGCTTTGGCCATCTGATCTTTGTCGGACGCTCGGGCTTTCTCGACCATCGCGAGGCCGAAAAGGGCATCCGCATGATGGCAAAGGAGGTCCTGCCGCGCCTGCCCACCGCGACCGCGACGCCGGAGGCGCGGCGGGCGGCGGAGTAGCCCAGCGGAGTAACCCGGGCGGTCACGGCCACCCCGCTCAATGCGGGTGAGGCCAGATTCAAAGCTTCACGGCGACCGCGCCGGATCGGCGCTGCCGCGGGTCATGACCTCATGCCGGCATCGACCGGGCCGTCGTCTGGCGCGGCGCGATCGCAAAGTGCCGGGCCGCATTCCCGCCCATCATGCGGGCGATCAGCGCCTCCGGCACATGGGCGCCGCGCAGGCGGGACAGCGCGTCCCAGGCGCTCGTCGCATCATGGTGCGGGTAGCGCGACCCCCACACGATCTTGGCGGCGAAGTCCTGCGGCAGTTTCTGGATCAGCCGCTCCTCGGCGTCAAAGCCGAGCATGACATTGCCGTGCTCCCACATCTCCTCCGGTTCGGTGCTGACCGGATAGTGATGGAGGAGCGGGATGACGCGGGTCGAGGCTTCCATCTTTTCAAGCACCTCCTGCATCCAGGAGGCCTTGCCGTGGGCGACGACGACCTTCATCGCCGGATAACGCTCCATGACCGTAAAGCCGATCAGGGTCGAGGCGACAAACATATGGTTGTCGAGCCAGGGGGCGAGGATCGGCGCCAGCGGATGACCGAGCGGCGTCGCGCCCGTGAATGTCGTCGTCTGGCCCGCGCCTCCGCTGCCGCCGGCAAACGGGCCGCCGCCCCCGCCCGGCGCGATCGGCTGAACGAGCCGGTCCTTGATCTTCTCAAAAAACGGGCCGTGCGAGGTCCATTCCGGGTTCCACAGCCCCGGTGTCGGGTGCACCGCCGCCGTCATCCCGAGCCGCTCCAATTCGGCCCACAGCGGATCGTAATAAGGATGGTTGAGATAGCGGTCTTCGAGAAACATCGGCCGGATAAAGACGGTGCAGAGAGCCGGCGCCCGCGTCACCCGCTCCAGTTCCTCCAGCGCGAAATCCATGTTCTGCAACGGCAGGATCGCGGCGGCGAACAGCCGCTCCGGCGCCGGTTTGCAGAAATCGGCGATCCAGTCGTTGTAGGCGCGCGCCAGCGCATATGCCACGTCCGGATCGCGCACGAGGAAGAAGCCCTCGGCAAACCAGGTCGGATAGAGCAGCGCCTGATCGACCCCCATCGCGTCCATGTCGGCAAGACGCGCCTGCGGGTCGGAGGCACCCGCGGCGGCCGGGTGCTTCACATGCGGGTCGAGGTCCCCGATCTGGTCCCAGGTCATGCCGGGCCGCCACAGCGCGTGGCGCGGCAGATTGGGGTTGCCCTTGTCCCGGAAGACCTCGCCGTTGACTTTCAGATACGACCCGGTGCGCCCTTCCTGGCGCCATAGCGCCTGCTTGCCAAGCGCGCGAAACTCGGGATCAAGGTATTTTCCCCACAGTTCCGGCGGCTCGACGACATGGCTGTCGCCGTCGAACACAGAGAAATCCTTTGTGGCCATGGCACTCTCCCGCCGTCAACCGATGCGGGCGGCCAGCACCGCCGCCGGTCGCTGCCCAACCGCCTCGGCGGCCAAAGGCGTCAGCACGCCCGTCTCTTGATCGATGCGATAGGAGGCGAGGCGTCCCGAAGCGGTGCCGGCGGCAAACAGAAAGCGGCCGGCGGGATCAAGGCAGAAGGCGCTTGGCACGGCTTCAGTCGGCGCGTGCCCGGCCGCCGCCAGGCGCCCGCTCGCGGCATCGACCGCAAAAGCGGCAATGCTGCTGCTGGTCGCCGCACGGTTGCCGACATAGAGAAACCGCCCGGAAGGCGTCAGATGGATCTGCGAGCAGGTCGCGCGCTCGCCGTGTCCGGCGGGCAGGGTCGAGATCGTCTGCACGGCCGCGAGGGTGCCGCTCGCGCGGTCGAGCCGGTAGGCCGTGACGCTGCACCCCTGTTCGTTTGAGACATAGACCACATCGAGGTTCGGGTGGTGGGTGTAGTGGCGCGGGCCGACGAGATCCCCCTGTTCGACGCGAGGCGGCGCATTTGGCGTCAGCCGGCCGCTCTGCGCATCAAAGCGGAATTGCAGGATCACATTGGGACCGGGGTTGTTTTTTGGCGGCTCCAGGACGTTGTCCTGGATGCGCGCGATATGCGGGACAAAGGCAAACCGGTTTGACGGGTCGGTCGCGATGGCATGGGCGCCGACCGCGGTTTCGCGCTTATCGATCGGGGCCGCGCCGACCGTGCCGTCCGCGGCGATCGGATACACCGCCGCATAGCCGCCCTGATAAAAGGCGCAGAGCAGGTAGCGGCCGGTGCGGTCGGGCGCGAGAAAGGTCGGCGCGTCCGCCTGCGCGGCCGAGGCCAGCGGCGCGAGAGCACCCGCGGAATCGATCCGGTAGCTCGCGATCGCGGGCCGCGTGCGATGCCCGACATAAAGCGTCCGGCGGTCGGGACTGATCGCCATGACCGACGGCCAGCCCGCCGACGCCAGTTCGGCCTGCCGTGTCAGCCGGCCGCTGTCGCCGTCGAGCGCGAAAACCGCGATTTTGTCCTCATCCTGGAGACCAAGGTAAAGAATATCCGGCATGTTTCACCCTCCTTCCCCGTGCCGAGAGATGGGGCCTGTGTCGCGGCAGCCCCAGCTACCCCGGCGTGACCGCCGCCTCGGGCTTGAGCGCGGCGCGCACTTCCTCCTCGCTTGGCCACCAGTCCGGGCGCTCGATTGCGGTGACGCGCCGGCGGATGATCCTCTGCGGCGCCTGCACCTTGTAGAGGCGGCGAGCGTTGGCGCCGAGAAACTTGGCCTGATTCTCCTTTGGCAGATCGTATTTCCGCATCGTCTCGATCGCGCGCCAGGCGTCGTCGCCGTCATGGTGATAGACATCCGACGACCAGCACAGGATATCGCCGTAGAATTCCGGCAGGCGCGCCGGTGGCGCCTCGTCGCCCTCAAAGCCGGTCATGCAGTGCGCGAAAAAGGTCTCGCTCGGCAGCCGCTTCAGCGGCGGCAACTGGCGTTCGTTGCGATAAAGCCTGTACGACTTGTCGCACTCGTCGATCAGAAAGCTGAGCCAAGTCGAGGACGCCTCGAACACGGCCGCGTTGATGCCGGGGTACCGTTCGAAAAAGCCGGACATCAAGACCATCGTGACCCACAGCGCCGCCTCGGCCTGGAAATTTTGCACATTGGTCAGAAAGGAGTGGGGCAGCCCGGCGGTCGCGACGGTGCGCCGGATCAATTCGGCGCCGGAATACTGCTCGCTGTAGCCCGACGGCTTTGAACTGCCAAAGGCCGGGAACGGGTGCATTCCGTAGATCATGCCGGTCTCTTCGAGCGCGTCCCACACCGGATCGTATTTTGGCTGCAACGGGTAGTTGCCCATCGCATCCATCGGGCGCACCAGCGCGACCCGGCAGCCGAGCGCCGCGACCCGGCGGATCTCCTGGATCGCGTAATCCGGGTGCTGCATCGGGATGAGGGCGGCGAAGAACAGCCGCTCCGGGTCGGCCTGCGTGTATTCATAGGCCCACTCGTTGTAGGCGCGGCAGAACGCCTTGGCGCCGAGCGCATCCTCCAGCCACGGATAGATGTCGATCTCGGTCGGGATGATCATGACCTGATCGATGCCCTGAACATCCATATCCTTGAGGCGCGGCTTGGGTTCGTAGGAGCCGGCGTGGTCGAGATAAGCGACCTGATCCTGCGTCAGCGCGGTTTTCGGGTTCAGGTTGCGGACATTGAGGGCGCGCTGGATGTCGTGCTTGACGCCCGGTCCGGCGTTGGTGATGACCCGCATCGTGCCCGGGATGCCGCCCTGTCTCGGCGAGCCAAGCCCGATCCCGGCGCGGCCGTTGACGATCAGGAGCCGGCTCTCGGCATCCCACCAGATCGTCCGTTTGAGAGCGTCGAGTTCGTCGCGGGTCAGGAACTCGTGCGCCCGTTCCCAGATCAGCGGCGGCTCGGTGACGTGGGCGTCGCAATCAAAGGTGGCAAACTCCTTCTCCATCGGCGCAAAGCGTTGCGTGGGCATGATGAGCCTCCTCGTCGAGATCCTTTATTTCGCGGCCATCGCAGCCGGTTCCAAAGCGGGGGCAAAGCGCCGCTCCCAGTCGCGGCGCGCGCGCACCGCCGCGCGCCCGGCGCCCGCAGCATTGCTGGCGAGGACGCGGCAAAGGATCGCGCGGTGCTCGGCCCACACCAGCGGACGCTGCGCGGGGTCATCGGGCGCGGCCCTCATAGAGCGTCGCCGAGGCGGCCACTGCGCCGTCACGGTGTCGGCAATCGCCATGACCAGCCGCTCATAGGCCCGGCCGATCAATGCCGGCTCGGGGCCGAGAGGCTGCATCGGCGCGCCGGAATTGTGAGTCTGGAATTCGACCCTATGCAGCCCGACCCGAGCGAGTCAAGCTCCCTGCGCCGATGCCCGCACCCCCTCCGGGCGTGGGACGAAACAGGGCTGGCTCCCGCGAAAGGGTTTGATGAAAGGGCCATCGTGAGGACCGTGCGAATGCACATCGCCGGAAGGGTGCAGGCGGTCGGCTATCGCGCCTGGATGATCGCGACCGCGGCAGCGCTCAGGTTGCGCGGCTGGGTGCGCAACCGCTCTGACGGCACGGTCGAGGCGCTCGTGAGCGGGAGCGAAGAAGCGGTCGCGGCGATGATCAAAGCCTGCCGCCGCGGCCCGCCCGCCGCCCGCGTGACCGCAGTCAAGATCGCGGACGCCGAGGACGACGGCAGCCCCGGCTTCACTGGCCGCCCGACCAAGTAGGCGCCGGCTCTGTCGCCCCGGGCGGGAAGCGTTCAAGCCGCTTCTTCTTTCTTCTCGTCCGGCTTTGGGCCGGAATCCTGACCCTTGGCGGCGGGGTCGCGATCAATGAGCTCGATGACCGCCATCGGCGCATCGTCGCCGTAGCGAAATCCCGCCTTGATGATCCTTGTATAGCCGCCGGGCCGATTGGCATAGCGCTGGGCCAGAACCGTCATCAGCTTGTCGGCGATCTTGTTGTCCTGCAAGCGGGCGATCGCGCGCCGCCGGTTGGCCAGTCCGCCATGCTTGCCAAGGGTGATGAGCCGCTCGACGATCGGGCGCAGGTCCTTGGCCTTGGGCAGGGTCGTCGTGATCTGTTCGTGCTTCAAGAGCGAGGCCGCCATGTTCTCAAACATCGCCTGCCTGTGCTCGGATGTGCGGTTGAACCGGCGGTGGCTGACCCGATGGCGCATGGTTTTCCCCTCGCGGACTTGCGGCCGCTGTCAATAAGGCTCGTCAAAGCGCTTGGCCAGTTCCTCGATGTTCTCGGGCGGCCAGTTCGGGATCTCCATCCCGAGATGGAGGCCCATCTGCGCCAGCACTTCCTTGATCTCGTTCAAGGATTTGCGTCCGAAATTGGGGGTCCGCAGCATCTCGGCCTCGGACTTCTGCACCAGATCGCCGATATAGACGATGTTGTCGTTCTTCAGGCAATTGGCCGAGCGCACCGACAATTCGAGCTCGTCCACCTTGCGCAGCAGGTTCTTGTTGAACGGCAATTCGCTCGGCCGCGCCTCCTCGGAGGGGTGCCGCGGCTCTTCGAAATTGATGAAGAGCTGCAACTGATCTTGCAGGATGCGGGCGGCGAGCGCGACGGCGTCCTCCGGCGTCATGGCGCCGTTGGTCTCGACCCGCATCGACAGCTTGTCATAATCGGTCACTTGCCCGACGCGCGTATTCTCGACGCGGTAGGAGACCTTGCGCACCGGGCTGAACAGCGCATCGACCGGGACGATGCCGATCGGCGCATCCTCGGGACGGTTCTGGGTCGCCGGCAGATAGCCCTTGCCGTTCTCGACGGTCAATTCCATGGCGATTCGCGTGCCCTGATCAAGCGTGCAGATCACCAGACCGGGGTTCATGATCTCGATGTCGTGCCCGGTCTCGATCGTCCCGGCGCGCACCTCGCCGGGTCCCGTGGCGCGCAGGCGCATGCGTTTGGGGCCTTCGCCGTACATCCGCAGATCGATGCTCTTGACGTTGAGGACGATGTCGGTCACGTCTTCCAGCACGCCCGGGATCGAGGAGAACTCGTGCAGCACGCCTTCGATCTCGATCGCGGTTACCGCTGCGCCTTGCAGCGAGGAGAGGAGAACGCGGCGCAAGGCATTGCCGAGCGTCAGGCCAAAGCCGCGTTCGAGCGGCTCGGCGACGACGGTGGCGACCCGCTTGGGATCGTTCCCTGCCTCGACAGCGAGTTGCTTGGGTTTGATCAAAGCCTGCCAGTTTTTCTGAATCACGCCTGCGACCTCGGTCGTTATGGGCGGACCTGCTCCGCCCGCCCGCGGATCAACCCGCGGGCTGAGCCCTGATGGATTGTCGCCCGCGAGACCCGCGGGCCAAGGCCCCCGCGCGGCGGGCCGCGGGAGGCTTCACGGAAAACCGGCCGCAGGACGGCCGGGCATGATCGGCCGCCGGCCGCTGACAGCGGCCGACGGGTCAGACGCGGCGCCGCTTTGGCGGACGGCAGCCGTTGTGCGGGATCGGCGTGACATCGCGGATCGAGGTGATGGCAAAGCCCACGGCCTGCAGCGCGCGCAGCGCCGATTCCCGGCCCGAACCCGGCCCCTTGACCTCGATGTCGAGGGTGCGCATGCCGTGCTCCATCGCCTTGCGCCCGGCGTCCTCGGCCGCCATCTGCGCCGCATAGGGGGTGGATTTGCGCGACCCCTTGAAGCCCTGGCTGCCCGAGGATGACCACGCGATGGCGTTGCCTTGCGCATCGGTGATGGTGATCACCGTGTTGTTGAAGGTGGCGTTGACGTGAGCCGTGCCCGAAGTGATGTTCTTGCGCTCGCGCCGACGCAGGCGCGGCGCCGCTGCCGCCGTTCTGGCCATCTTGGTTCCGCCGCGCCGGTTATTTCTTTTTGCCGGCGATCGGGCGCGCCGGACCCTTGCGCGTGCGCGCATTGGTATGGGTGCGCTGGCCGCGGACCGGCAGCCCCTTGCGGTGGCGCAGACCCCGATAGCAGCCGAGATCCATCAGCCGCTTGATGTTCATCGCCACTTCCCGGCGCAGGTCGCCCTCAACCGTGTATTCGCGGTCGATCAGCTCGCGAACCCGCAGGATCTCCTCATCGGTCATCTCATGCACCCGCCGTTCGGGCGGAATGCCGGTGCGGTTGCAGATTTCGAGCGCCTTGCTCCGGCCGATACCGTGAATATAGGTCAGCCCGATCGGCACCCGTTTCTGGTTCGGAATGTTGACGCCCGCGATGCGCGCCACCTGCGCTTCTCCTTCACATGAACAGGGTGGGAGTGTCTGCGGCCGACCCCGCAAGGGGATTCATTATAGGGACGAAAGTGCCGCCGTCAATCCCGCCGGCCGGCGATCACCGCATCGAGTGCGCGCGCAACCGCCTCAATCTCCGCCATCCCGTCGATTTGCCGCAGGATGCCGCGGTCGCGGTAATAGGGCAGGATTGGCGCGGTTTGCCGCCGGTAGGCGTCGAGCCGGATCTTGACCGCCTCCGGGCGGTCGTCCGCGCGGCGCTCAAAATCGCGGCCGCCGCAGATGTCGCACACACCCTCGCTCCGCGGCCGGTGATAGCGGTCGTGATAGCTCGCACCGCAGGTCTGGCAGGTGAAGCGCCCGGACAGTCGATCGATCAGCACCCCCTCGTCGATCCCGAAGAGGATCACGTGATCAAGCTTCAGACCGTGCTCGGACAGCATGACGTCGAGCGCTTCGGCCTGCGGCACGGTGCGCGGAAAACCGTCGAGGATGAAACCGCTCCTGCTTTCGGGCTCGGCGATGATCTGGGCGATCATCTCGATGAGGACGGTATCAGGGACAAGCTGGCCGCTGTCCATGATGCTCTTGATCTGGGTGCCGAGCCTGCCGCCGCGGCGCGCCGCGGCGCGCAGCATGTCGCCGGTCGCCAGTTGGACGAGGCCGTATTTTTGCTCAAGCCGCTTCGCCTGCGTGCCCTTGCCCGAGCCCGGTGGCCCCAACAGGATCAGGTTCATCCGCCCCGCCGCCCGCGCAGTCGCGCTTTCTTGATCAGCCCTTCGTACTGGTGCGCCACCAGATGCGACTGGATCTGCGCCACCGTGTCCATCGTCACACTGACGACGATCAGAAGGCTGGTCCCGCCAAAATAGAACGGCACCGCATATTCCGAGATCAGGAGCTGCGGCAACAGACACACCGCCGCAAGATAGATGGCGCCCACCACGGTCAGCCGGGTCAGCACGTAATCGAGAAAGTCGGCGGTGTTCTTGCCCGGCCGGATGCCGGGGATGAAGCCGCCGTACTTGCGCAGATTGTCGGCGGTCTCGGTCGGGTTGAAGACGATCGCGGTGTAGAAGAAGGTGAAAAAGATGATCAGCGCGCCGTAGAGGCCAAGAAAGAGCGGCGAGCCGCCTTGCAGATAGACGGCGATCCGGGCGAGCCAGCCCGAGCCGCCCTGCCCGGCGGCGGCGAAATTGGCCACTGTCGTCGGCATCAGCAGGAGCGAGGAGGCAAAGATCGGCGGGATGACGCCGGAGGTATTGATCTTCAGCGGCAGGTGCGAGGCGTCGCCGCCAAACATCTTGTTGCCGACCTGGCGTTTTGGGTACTGGATCAGGATGCGGCGATGCGCCAGTTCCATGAAGACGATAAAGGTGACGACGGCGATCGCCATGATCAGAAAGCCGACGATAAAGGCGGTCGAGAGCGCGCCGGTGCGGCCGAGTTCAAGGGTCGAGGCCAGCGCCTGCGGCAGGTTGGCAACAATCCCGGCCATGATGATCAGCGAGATGCCGTTGCCGATGCCGCGCATGGTGATCTGCTCACCGAGCCACATCAGAAATACGGTGCCGCTGGTCAGGGTCACCACCGTGGTCAGGCGGAAGAACATTCCGGGATCGATCACCGCCGACTGGCCGCCGGCGCGCATGCTCTCAAGCCCGATGGCGATCCCGTAGGACTGGATGAGCGCCAGCGCGACGGTGCCGTAGCGGGTGTACTGGTTGATCGTTTTCTGCCCGGCCGCCCCTTCCTTCTTCAGGTTCTCCAGGGTCGGAGAGACCGCCTGCAACAACTGCACGATGATCGAGGCCGAGATGTACGGCATGATGTTCAGGGCGAAAATCGTCATGCGCCCAAAGGCGCCGCCCGAGAACATGTTGAACATGCCGAGAATGCCGCCGGCATTCTGCGAGAAGACCTGGTTGAGGATCGCGGGATCGATGCCGGGGATCGGGATGTAGGTACCGAGCCGGTACACCACCATCGCCCCGAGCGTGAACCAGATGCGCTTTTTGAGTTCGCTCGCCTTGGCAAAGGCGGAAAGGTTGAGACTGGCAGCAAGCTGTTCGGCGGCTGACGCCATGCAATCTGTTCCCTGACAAGACCGGCCGCAGCCGGTTTGGCTCAGCCGGTGCCCGGCTGTTCACTCTGCGTGCGGCCGGGCAGGATGACCTTGCCACCGGCCTTTTCGACCGCTGCGATCGCCGCCTCCGACGCTCCGGCGACGGCGATGGTGATCGGGGTCTTGAGTTCGCCCTTGGCGAGAAGGCGCACCCCGTCGCGCGCCCGCCGCACGACGCCTGCGGCCTTGAGCGCCGCGGCGTCGAGAGTGCCCTCGGGTTTGAGCCGACCGCGGTCGAGGGCGGTCTGCAGGCGCCCCAGGTTCACCACCACATAGGTCTTCCGGAATATCTTGTTATTGAAGCCGCGTTTGGGAAGACGCCGGTGCAGCGGCGTCTGACCGCCCTCAAAGCCGTTGAGCG
This sequence comes from Allostellaceae bacterium, assembly GCA_050730055.1. GTDB lineage: Bacteria > Pseudomonadota > Alphaproteobacteria > ATCC43930 > CGMCC-115725 > AP-15. The sequence goes on along the minus strand of JBOHMF010000004.1, from coordinate 9,192 downwards.
CGACCCCGCTGCGCGCCGTCTGGCCCTTGCCGCCGCGGCCCGCGGTCTTGCCCTTGCCCGAGCCGATGCCGCGCCCGACCCGCTTGGCGCGATAATGCGCCCCGGGATTGTCCCGGATCTCGTTGAGCTTCATCGTTCCTCTTCCTCGACCCGGATGAGGTGCTGGACCTTGCGGATCATCCCGCGCACCGCCGGGGTGTCTTCAAGGACGCGCCGGCGGTGCCGCTTGTTGAGACCGAGACCTTTGAGGGTCGCCTCCTGATCGAACCGGCGGCCGATCGGACTGCCGGTCTGGGTGACGGTCACGGTCTTCTTGCCCTCCATCACGCGCCCTCCCGCGCCTCGCCGTCGCGGCGCCCGAGGATCGCGGCGACCTTCTTGCCGCGCCGCGCCGCCACCGCGCGCGGGCTGGCGGCGCGCGTCAGGGCGGCAAAGGTGGCCTTGACCATGTTGTGCGGGTTGGGACTGCCGACCGACTTGGCAACGACATCGTGGACGCCGAGCGCCTCAAAGATCGCCCGCATCGGTCCGCCGGCGATGATGCCGGTGCCGGGCTGGGCGGCGCGCACAATTACCGCGCCGGCGCCGTAACTGCTCTTGATGTCGTGATGCAAGGTGCGGCCCTCGCGTAAGGGCACGCGGATCATCCCGCGGCGCGCCTGTTCGGTCGCCTTGCGGATCGCCTCCGGCACCTCGCGCGCCTTGCCCGAGCCATAGCCGACCCGTCCCTTGCGGTCGCCGACCACGACAAGAGCGGCAAAGCCAAAGCGCCGCCCGCCTTTGACGACCTTGGCGACACGGTTGATGCTGACGAGGCGCTCGGCGAGTTCGCTCTCCTCGCGCTGGGTGCGCTCGCTGTCGCCGCGCCCGCGCCGTTCGCCCGGACCGCGTGCCTGGGGACCGCGTGCCTGGGGACCGCGTGCCTGGGGACCGCGTGCCTGGGGACCGCGTGCCTGTGTGCGTGCCATAGAGGTCCTCTCAGAAAGCGAGACCGCCTTCGCGGGCGGCGTCGGCCAGGGCCTTGACCCGGCCATGATACAGGTAGGCGCCGCGATCGAATACAACCCGCTCGACCCCGGCCGCCTTGGCGCGCTCGGCCAGGAGACGCCCGACCGCTTTTGCCGCGGCAACATCGGCGCCGGTCTTGAGACTCGCCCGCAGATCCTTGTCGAGGCTGGAGGCCGCGGCAAGCGTGCGTCCGGCCTCATCCTGGATGACCTGGGCGTAGATGTGCCGCGACGAGCGGAATACCGACAGGCGCACACGGCCCTTTGCGGTCCGGTGCAGCTTGGCGCGCACCCGCTGGCGGCGCCGCAGAAACAGGGCTTTAGTCTTGTCCGGCATGGTCTATTTCTTCTTTCCTTCCTTGCGCCGCACAACCTCCCCGGCGTAGCGGATGCCCTTGCCCTTGTACGGTTCGGGCGGCCGGAAAGAGCGGATTTCCGCGGCGATCTGCCCGACGCGCTGGCGGTCGGCACCGCTCACCGCGATCGCGGTCGGCCGCTCGCAAACAATCCGGATCTCGGACGGGATCGGATAGACGACATCGTGGCTGAAGCCGAGTTGCAGGGTGAGCGCGTTGCCCTGGACCGCGGCGCGATAGCCGACGCCGCTGATTTCGAGATTGACGGTAAAGCCCTGCGCGACTCCCGTGATCATGTTGTTGACGAGAGCGCGGGTGGTGCCCCACATCGCGCGCGCCCGCTGGCTCTCGGTGTTGGGCCGGATGGTGACGGCGCCGCCCTCGATCGCCGCCGTCACCTCACTGCTGACGGCAAGCGAGAGCACGCCAAGCCGACCCTTGGCCGTCAGTTGCTCGCCGGCGAGCTGGACCTCGACGCCGGCCGGGATCGGAACCGGATGCTTGCCGATGCGCGACATCGCCCCTCCTCAGAACACGCGACAGAGCACTTCGCCGCCCACCTTGGCGGCGCGCGCCTCGTTGTCGGACAGGACCCCGCGCGGGGTCGACAGGATCGCAATGCCGAGACCGTTATAGACGCGCGGCAGATCGGCGATCTTCGAATAGATGCGGCGGCCCGGTTTGGACACGCGGGCGATCTCGCGGATCACCGGCTCGCCTTCGGCATATTTGAGTTCGATCCTGAGTTCGTCCACACCGGGGCGCAACGTGCCGCGGGAATAGCCCCGGATATAGCCCTCGCGCTTCAGGACTTCGAGCACGTTGGTGCGCAGTTTCGAGGCTGGAGAGGCTACCACCGCCTGACGCGCACGCTGGGCATTGCGGATGCGGGTCAGCATGTCGCCGAGAGGGTCGCTCATTGTCATCGGCGCTGTCCCCCTACCAGCTCGACTTGACCATGCCTGGGATCTGCCCCGAGGAGGCAAGATCGCGCAGGGCAATCCGCGACAGCCGGAATTTGCGGTAGTAGCCGCGCGGGCGGCCGGTCGCCTCGCAGCGGTTGCGGATGCGCGTCGCCGAGCCGTTGCGCGGCAATTCCGCGAGCTTCAACTGCGCGGCAAAGCGTTCCTCGGGCGCCGCCTGGCGGTCGAGCGCCACCGCCTTCAGCCGCTCCCGCCGCGGGGCGGTGCGTTTCGCCAGCTTGCGGCGCCGCTCGTTCTTCTCCGTCGAACTCTTTTTGGCCATGGGCGGCAACTCCGCGGGTGTCAGTTGACAAACGGCACGTCAAAGCCCTTCAGAAGGGCCTTGGCCTCGGCATCGGTCGTGGCCGTGGTGACGACGACGACATCGAGACCGCGCACTGCATCGACGCGGTCATAGTCGATCTCGGGAAAGACGATCTGCTCCTTGAGGCCGAGCGCGAAATTGCCGCGCCCGTCAAAGCTCCGACCCGAGATGCCGCGGAAATCGCGCACTCGCGGCAGCGCCACCGTGACCAGCCGGTCGAGAAACTCGTACATGCGCTGGCTGCGCAGGGTGACCTTGCACCCGATCGGCATGTCCTTGCGCAGCTTGAAGGTGGCGATCGAGCGCTTGGCCCGCGTGACGATCGGCTTCTGGCCGGTGATCGCCGTCAGCTCGCCAACCGCGGCATCGATCTTCTTGGCGTCCTGCACCGCCTCGCCCACCCCCATGTTGACGACGATCTTTTCGAGGCGCGGGACCTGCATCGCGTTCCTGTACCCGAACTCCTGCATCAATTGCGGGCGCAACACGCTCTCGTAGCGTTCCTGCAAACGGCTCGTGGCCATTCTCTCTCACCTGTCGATGATTTCCCCCGAACCGCGCGCAAACCGGACCTTGCGCCCATCTTCGAGAAATTTGTACCCGATCCGCGTCGGCTTGCCCGTTTGCGGATCGATATGGGCGAGGTTTGAGATGTGGATCGGCAATTCCTTTTCGAGGATGCCGCCGGGTTCGCCCATGCGCGGCTTGGTGTGCCGGTGGGCGATGTTGACGCCCTGCACGATGGCGCGCATATCGGCCGGCAGCACGCGCAGGACCTCGCCTTCCTTGCCCTTATCCCGCCCGCCGATGACAACGACGGTGTCGCCTTTTTTGATCTTGAGCTTTGGCATGGCTAGAGCACTTCCGGGGCCAGCGAGACGATCTTCATAAAGCGGCGCGCTCTGAGTTCGCGGGTAACCGGGCCAAAGATGCGGGTGCCGATCGGCTCGCCCTGCTGGGTGATCAGCACCGCGGCATTGCGGTCAAAGCGGATGGCGCTGCCGTCGGGGCGGCGGATCTCCTTGGCCGTGCGCACGATGACGGCGCGGTGGATATCGCCCTTTTTGACGCGGCCGCGCGGGATCGCCTCCTTGACCGAGACGACGATGACATCGCCGATCGTCGCGGTCTTGCGCTTTGAGCCGCCGAGCACCTTGATGCACTGCACCCGGCGCGCCCCGGAATTGTCGGCAACGTCGAGGTTGGTCTGCATCTGGATCATGCCGCGCCTCCCGCCGGTTTGGCCGCGGCGGCCGTATCGCCGGCGCGCCCGGAAAAGCGGCGGCCGGGAGCGGCGTCGGACCCCTCCAGCACGATCCAGTGCTTGCTTTTGGAGATTGGCCGGCTCTCCTCGATCCGCACGGTGTCGCCGGCGCGGCAACTGTTGTGCGCGTCGTGAGCGGCGTATTTTTTTGAGCGGGTAATGAACTTCTTGTAGATCGGGTGCATCACCCGCCGCTCGACCCGCACGATCACCGTCTTGTCGCAGGCGTCGCCGACGACGACGCCCTGGAGGATGCGCTTTGACATGTCAGCTTCCCTGCCCCCGGCGGCGTTCGCCGAGGATCGTCTTGATGCGCGCAATGTCGCGCCGGACCTGGCGGACCCGAGCGGTATTTTCAAGCTGGCCGTTAGCCCGCTGAAAACGCAGATTGAAGATCTCCTTGCCGAGATTGTCGAGATCGCCGGTGAGTTCGTCGTCGGTCTTGGCCCTGACATCGCTTGCCTTCATGGCGTGCCCTCCGCGCTTTCGCGGGCGACGATGCGGGTGCCGATCGGCAGCTTCGCCGCGGCGAGGGTGAAAGCCGCCTCGGCGATCTCGGAAGTGACCCCATCCAGCTCGAACATGATGCGGCCCGGCTTGACCCGACACACCCAGAATTCGGGTGATCCCTTGCCGCTGCCCATGCGCACCTCGGCCGGTTTCTGCGACACCGGCACATCGGGAAAGATGCGAATCCACACCCGCCCGGCGCGGCGGATATGGCGGGTTATGGCGCGGCGGGCGGCCTCGATCTGGCGCGCGGTGATCCGTCCGGGATCGACCGCCTTCAAGCCAAAGGCGCCAAAATTGAGCGTGGTGCCGCCCTTTGCCATGCCGTGGACGCGGCCCTTGTGCGCCTTTCGGTACTTGCTGCGTTTGGGAGCGAGCATCGCCCCTACCCCGCCATCTCGCGCTCGCGGCGACCGCGCTCGTGGCCGCGCTCATGCCCGCCGGTGGGCTGGGCTTCGAGAGCGCGCTTTTCCTGCGCCATCGGGTCATGGGCGAGGATCTCGCCCTTAAACACCCACACCTTGACGCCGCAAACGCCATAGGTGGTCTTGGCCGTCCCATAGCCGAAATCGACATCGGCCCGCAGCGTGTGCAGCGGCACCCGGCCCTCGCGATACCATTCCATGCGGGCGATCTCGGCCCCGCCGAGACGGCCCGAGCAGTTGATGCGGATGCCCTGTGCGCCCAGCCGCATCGCCGACTGCACCGCGCGCTTCATCGCCCGGCGAAAGGCGACGCGCCGTTCGAGCTGCTGGGCGATGCCGTCGGCGATCAGCTTGGCGTCGATCTCGGGCTTTCTGATCTCGACGATGTTGAGACTGACCTCGCTGCTGGTGATCTTGCCAAGATCGCCGCGCAGCTTTTCGATATCGGCACCCTTCTTGCCGATGACGACACCGGGCCGGGCCGAGTGGAGGGTGATGCGCGTCCGGCGGGCGGCGCGCTCGATGACGATGCGCGAGACGCCCGCCTGCGCGAGACGCCCGTTGAGAAACCGCCGCAACCGGATATCGTCGAGCAGGAGGTTGCCGTACTCCTTGCGCGCGAACCAGCGCGAATCCCAGGTGCGATTGATGCCGAGCCGCAGCCCGATCGGATTGACCTTCTGACCCATCTTTGAGCCTCCTCAGGCGCTCTCTTCCGGGCGCTCGCGCACAACGACCGTCAGATGCGCATAATGCTTTTCGATCCGCGCCGAGCGGCCGCGCCCGCGGGTGTGCATGCGCCGCAGAACAAAAGCGCGGCCGACCGTGGCCTCCTTGACATAGAGGCGATCGACATCGAGCTGGTGGTTGTTCTCGGCGTTGGCGATCGCCGCCTGCAACGTCTTTCTGACTTCGCCCGCGATGCGGCGGCGCGAAAAGGTCAGTTCGGCAAGCGCATCCGAGGCCGTCTTGCCGCGGATCAACTGGACGACAAGGTTCAGCTTGCGCGGACTCGTATGCAGCCCTTTGAGCGAGGCTTCGGCCTCATTCTCGTCGAGCCGGCGGGGCGCGGCCTGCTTGCCCATCTCAGGTCCTCCGCGCCTTCTTGTCGCCGGCGTGGCCGTAGAAGGTCCGGGTCGGGGCGAACTCGCCGAGCTTGTGGCCGATCATGTTCTCGGTCACCAGCACCGGGATGAACTTGTGACCGTTATAGACGCCAAAGGTCAGCCCGACAAATTGCGGAAAGATCGTCGAGCGCCGCGACCAGGTGCGGATCACCTCGTTGCGCCCGCCCGAGCGCACCTTGTCCGCCTTCTTCAACAGATAGCCGTCGATAAACGGGCCTTTCCATACCGAGCGTGCCACGCTCTCTCTCCGCTAGCTGTTGTGGCGGCGGCGCAGGATCAACCGGTCCGTCGCCTTGTTGTGCCGGGTCTTCTTGCCCTTGGTCGGCTTGCCCCACGGCGTCACCGGGTGGCGCCCGCCCGAGGTGCGGCCCTCGCCGCCGCCGTGGGGATGATCGATCGGGTTCATCGCCACCCCGCGCACCGACGGCTTGCGCCCGAGCCAGCGGTTGCGCCCGGCCTTGCCGATCACGATGTTCTGCTGATCGGGATTTGAGACCGCGCCGACCGTCGCCCGGCACTCCGAGCGCACCATGCGCAACTCGCCGGACGCCAGACGCAACAGCGCATAGCCCTGGTCGCGCCCGACAAGCTGGGCGTAGGTGCCGGCGGCACGGGCGATCTGACCACCCTTGCCGAGCTTCATCTCGACGTTGTGGATGATCGTGCCGAGCGGCATGGCGCGCAGCGGCATCGTATTGCCCGGCTTGATGTCAGCCCGCTCTCCCGAGATCACGGTGTCGCCGGCGCGCAGCCGCTGCGGCGCCAGGATATAGGCGCGCTCGCCGTCCTCGTAGCGGATGAGGGCGATAAAGGCGGTGCGGTTCGGATCGTATTCGAGCCGCTCGACGGTGGCCGGCATGTCGGTCTTGTTGCGCTTGAAGTCGATGAGGCGGTAGCGCCGCTTGTTGCCGCCGCCGCGCCAGCGCACGGTAATGCGCCCGGTGTTGTTGCGCCCGCCCTTGCCGCGCAGACCTTCGGTCAGCGCCTTGACCGGCTTGCCTTTCCACAACTCGCTGCGATCGACGATGACGAGATGCCGCTGCGAGGGCGTTGTCGGGTTGAAGGTCTTGAGTGCCATCGTTGTCTCTTGGCCTAGATCCCGGTGGTGATGTCGATGCGCGCGCCCTCCTTGAGGGTCACGATCGCCTTTTTGTAGTCGGAGCGGCGCCCGAGCCGGCCGCGGGTGCGTTTGACCTTGCCCATGACTCGGATCGTGTTGACCGCTTCGACCTTGACGTTGAACAGCCCCTCGACCGCGGCCTTGACCTCGCGCTTGGTCGCCCCGAGCGGCACGCGAAAGACGACCTGGTTGTGCTCCGTGATGTTGGTCGCCTTCTCGGTGATGACCGGGGAGAGGATGGTGTCATACATCTGCTGGCGCGAGAGCTTTGTCTCGACGCGCGGGATGACGCGAAACCGGCTCATTTGAGGCGCGCCTCCAGATGCTCGACCGCGGCGCGCGTCAGGACCAGCGTGTCGCGGCGCAGGATGGAATAGACGTTCGCCCCTTGCTGCGGCAGCACATCCACCTTGGGCAGGTTGCGCGCGGCGCGGGCGAAGCCCTCCTCGATGGCGGGGCCGTCGATGATCAGCACCGACTCCCAGCCAAAGGCGTCGAGCCGCTGGCGCAGCAGTTTGGTCTTGGCCTCGGCGACATGCGCGGCGTCGATGATGACGAGCTTGCCTTCGCTGCACTTGGCCGACAGCGCGGTCTTGAGGCCAAGGCGGCGGACCTTTTTCTGCAATGAGAATTCATGGCTGCGCACGACCGGGCCAAAGATGCGCGCCCCGCCGCGGAACTGCGGCGAGCGCAGACTGCCCTGGCGCGCCCGCCCGGTCCCCTTCTGCCGGTAGGGCTTCTTCGTGGTGCCGCTGATCTCGCTGATCCCCTTGGCCTTGTGGGTTCCGGCGCGGCGCTTGGCGAGCTGCCAGGTGACGACGCGGGCGAGGATGTCGCGGCGCACCGGCAGCCCGAACACCTCCTCGGCGAGTTCGATGTCGCCGACCTCCTCATTGTCGAGATTGCGCACGGTGAGCTTCATGACCTGGTCTCCGCCCCCTCCGCGGCCGGCGCTTCGGACTCCTGAGCCTGTCGAAGGGCGGCCGGAAACGGCACCCCTTCGGGCGGCGGCCGCTTTTTGGCGTCACTGACCAGGACAAAGCCGCCCGCGCTGCCGGGCACCGAACCCTCGATCAGCAGAACGCCGCGCTCGGCATCGGCGGCGACCACCCGAAGGCTCTGCGTGGTCACCCGCTCGTTCCCGAGCTGGCCCGCCATCTTCTTGTTCTTGAAGGTCTTGCCCGGCGACTGCCGCTGCCCGGTCGAGCCGTGGCTGCGGTGCGAGACCGATACCCCGTGACTGGCGCCAAGACCGCCAAAATTGTGCCGTTTCATCGGCCCGGCAAAACCCTTGCCGATGCTGGTGCCGACCACATCGACCCGTTGGCCGGGGACAAAGTGCGCGGCGGTAATCTCGGCCCCGACATCGAGGACAGCGTCCTCCGAGACGCGGAACTCGGCAAGCTTGGCCTTCGGCTCGACCTTGGCCTTGGCGAAATGGCCGCGCTGCGGCTTTGAAACATTCTTGACCTTGGCGCGGCCGACCCCAAGCTGCAAGGCGGTGTACCCGTCCTTCTCCCGGTTTTTGACCGCGACGACCTGGCAGTTGTCAACCCTCAGCACCGTCACCGGCACGTGGTTTCCCTCGCTGCTGAAGATCCGCGTCATGCCGAGCTTTTGGGCAATCAGCCCGGTGCGCATCGCCCTCTCCCTTCAGAGCTTGATCTCGACATCGACGCCAGCGGCGAGGTCGAGCTTCATCAGCGCGTCCACGGTCTGCGGTGTCGGGTCGATGATGTCGAGAACGCGCTTGTGAGTGCGGATCTCGAACTGCTCGCGCGACTTCTTGTCGATGTGCGGCGAGCGCAGCACGGTGAACTTCTCGATCCTGGTCGGCAGCGGGATCGGGCCGCGCACCCGCGCCCCGGTCCGCTTCGCGGTGTTGACGATCTCGCTCGTCGACTGATCGAGGATGCGATGATCGTAGGCCCGCAAGCGAATGCGGATGTTCTGGCCGTCAGCCATCGGAGCGTGGTCCGTTTTCTATTTGATGATTTTGGCGACGACGCCGGCGCCGACGGTGCGCCCGCCCTCGCGGATGGCAAAGCGCAACCCCTCATCCATCGCGATCGGTGCGATCAGTTCAATCTCCATCG
>JBOHMF010000003.1:0-34278 GCA_050730055.1 Allostellaceae bacterium | reverse complement strand
GATCAGCGTCATGCCGCGCCCGGTTTCGAACAGCGCCAGTTGCGCCGCATCGAGGATCGCCTTGCCAAGAGCGGCGTTGGGGCCGGACAGCGGCACCAGAAGGGCGACCTTGGCTGCCTTTGGCGCAGCCGGCGGCGCCGGCGGCGGGGCGAAGGCGGGTGACGGAAAAAAGGAGGATTGCGGAGGCGACAACGGCGCCGGTACGCTGCGCTCGGGAGCGCAATCGGTCAGCGCGGCGGTGATCGCGAGCATGGCGACAAACGGGGCGAACCGGACAGGGAACCGGCGCGGCAATCGAACCTCCAGCAGCGTAGGCCGTGAACCTGCGGTGGGCCTTCAGCCCCCGGACCTGATCCGCGGGTTGACCCGCGGGGGGGCAGGACGGCGCGAGCCTAACCGTGCTTTCTGCGCGAGTAAACCCGAGCCCGTCAGCGCAGATGCCGCTCCCGACGGCGAACCCCCACTCGCCCCCGGTCTCCATCTCGTTTCGACCCCGATCGGCAACCTCGGCGACATCACCTTGCGCGCGCTCGCCGCGCTGCGCGGGACCGACCGCATCTTTTGCGAGGATACGCGGGTCACCGCACGGCTCCTGGCCCGCTATGCCATCAAGAAGCCGCTCGCGCCCTATCATGACCACAACGCCGAGGCGATGCGGCCGGCGGTTCTTGCGGCGCTGCGGCGAGGCGAGCGGGTGGCGCTGGTGTCCGACGCTGGAACCCCGCTCGTCTCCGATCCCGGCTACAAGCTGGTGCGCGAAGCGATCGCGGAAGCATTGCCGGTGACGATCGAACCCGGCCCCTCGGCCATCCTTGCCGCACTGGTTCTCTCGGGTCTGCCGACCGATGCCTTTCTGTTTGCCGGGTTTCTGCCGGCGCGTCCGGCAGCGCGGCGAACGCGGCTGGCAGAATGGAGCGGGCTGGCGGCGACCCTGGTGTTCTTTGAGGCGACGCCGCGGCTGGGCGCCGCCCTTGCCGACATGACGGACATTCTCGGCGACCGGCCGGCCGCGGTGGCGCGCGAACTGACCAAATTGCACGAGGAGGTGCGGCGCGGGCCGCTTGCCGAATTGGCGGCCCACTACGGCGCCGCGCCGCCGCCGCGCGGGGAGGCGGTGATCGTTGTCGGCCCCGCCATGCCGGCGCCGCCCGATTGGACAGCGATCGGCGAGCGGTTGCGGGAGGTGCTCGCCATGGACGGGGTGCGCGCGGCGGCGGCCCGGCTCGCCGCCGAGACCGGGCTGTCGCGCAGCGAACTCTACCGCCGCGCGCTGGCCATCCGGCGGGGCGAGGAATGAGGCGGAAGCGGGGAAACCCGGCGCGCCGCCGGCGGGCCGCCGCGCGGCGCGGCCGGGTGGCGGAGTGGCTGTGCCTGTGGCACTTGCGGCTGCGCGGCTGGCGCATCCTGGCGCGGCAATGGCGCTGTCCCTCCGGCGAGATCGACATTCTGGCCCGCCGCCGTGACGTGCTGGCGGTGATCGAGGTCAAGCGGCGCAGCGACATTGGCGCCGCAGCGGAGGCCGTGTCGCCGCGCCAGCGCCGCCGCATCGCGCGCGCGGCCGAAGCCTATCTGAACACCCGCCCCGATCTTTCCGGACTGACGCTGCGCTTTGACCTGATGATGGTCGGGCCGCGGCTGCTGCCGCTGCATTGGCGCGACGCCTGGCATCCCGGCGATTAGCGCCGATTCGCCCGGAACCCGGCAAATTCTGTCCCGCCGCCTCGGCGCGGGCTGAGGCTTGCCTCTCCATCGCACCAATTTTTTCAGCAATGGCACCGCCCTACCCGCGACGGATCGGCGCGGATCGCGCAGGAATGGACCCCGGCCCGCGCCGGGGCGACAACATGAGAAAGCAAGAGGGTCTTGCGCGTTCTCGGGGGATGATCGTGTCGAGCTTGCGCGTTGCGCGTTGCCTGGTTTCGCTTCTCGCCTTGTCCGCCTTGGGAGGGTGTGCGGCTGTCGCCGTCGGCGGGGTCGTTGCAGCCGGTGCCGGCGCCGGTTATGCCGCGGGGCAGGAACGCGGGGTCACCGGCACGGTGGACGATCTGACGCTCGGCAACCATATTGCCGCGGCATGGCTGAACGCCAATCCGCCGCTGCCGGGAAACCTGACCGCCACCGTCTACGGCGGGCGGGCGCTGTTGACCGGCACCGTCTCGCTGCCGCAGACAAAGGCGCGCGCCGGTGCGATTGCGCGCAGCATCGCGGGGGTGCGCGCGGTCTACAACGAGATCGCGGTCGGGCCGGGCGAGACAACCTGGGAGGCGGCCCGCGACGCCTGGATCAGCACCCGGCTGCGCTCCGCTCTTGTCCTCGACAGCGGCGTCCGCTCGATGAACTACAACATCGAGACGGTGGACGGTTCGGTCTACCTGATCGGTTCGGCCCGCGACCGCACGGAGCTTGCTCGTGTGATCCGTTCGGCGCGCTATCTTCCCGGAGTCAAGCGGGTGGTCTCGTTTATCGAGATCCGGCCCGGCGAGCCGGCGCTCGCGCAGGCCCCGTCGCCGCAACCCGTTCCGCCGCAGCCGGCCCCGCTTGTGGCCAACCCACCCGCTGTCCCGACCCCGGCGGTCGAATCGCACAGGCTGTAATGTCGCGGAGATGATGATCGAACCGCCGGAAACCTACGACGCCGAAAGCCGCGCCCGCTTTCTGGGCCAACTCGGGACGGCGGAAGGACCCCTGCTGCCGATCGCCGAGGCGGCGCTGGCGCTGGCTTCAGTCGAGCGCGGGCGGGTCGATCCCGGCCATTATCGCGGCCATCTGCGTGATCTCGCCCGCGATGTCGGCCGCCATGCCACAGGGCGCGGCGACCTCGCCGCGCAGGCGCGCGTGCTGAACGGGATCATCCTGTTGAAATACAGCTATTCCGGCGACGAGGCGACTTACGACGACCCGCAGAACGCCAACCTGATGCGGGTCATCGACCGCCGCAAGGGGCTGCCGGTGGCGCTTGGCATCCTCTATCTGCACGCCGCCCGCGCCCAGGGTTGGGCCATGGTCGGCCTCGCCTTTCCCGGACATTTTCTCGTGCGCCTCTCCGATGGTGCGGAGCGGCTGATCATCGACCCGTTTCACGGCGGCCGGACCTGCGGCGCCGTCGAATTGCGCGGTCTGCTGAAGGCGATTGGCGGCGCCGGGCAGGAGCTGCTGCCCGAGCACTATGCCCCGGTGTCCGATCGCGACGTGCTGCTGCGCCTGCAAAACAACATCAAGACCCGCCTGTTGCAGATTGGGCAGGGCGAGCGGGCGCTCGCGATCCTCGCAACGATGCGGTTCCTGGCCCCCGATCTCGCGGATCTATGGTACGAGGCCGGAACGGTCGAGGCGCAACTTGGCAATCTGCGGGCGGCGATCGCCTCGTTTGAGGGGTTTATCGCGCGCGCCCCCGACGGCGCCGCCCGGCATCAGGCCGCGGTGTTGTTGCAGCAGTTGAAATCGCGGCTGCAGTAAGCTGACCGTAGCGCCGCGCGCGCTCCCGGCATTATATCAGCGGGGACGAGGGAGCCGGGAGACAGGGCATGGGGCTTGCCGTCGCGATCCAGATGGACCCGATCGACACGATCAACATCGATGCGGATTCGACCTTTGCGCTGGCGCTCGAGGCGCAGCGGCGCGGCCACACGCTCTATCACTATCTGCCCGACGCGCTGACCTGGCGCGAGGGACGGCTCCGTGCCCGCGGCCGCCCGCTCGAAGTGATGCGGCAGCACGGCAATCACCATCGTTTTGGCGCCTTTGAGGAACTCGATCTGGCCGCCCTCGATGTGATCCTGATGCGCCAGGACCCGCCCTTTGACATGGCCTATATCACCGCGACGCATCTCCTCGAGCTCTTGCCCAAGGACGGTCCGCTTGTCGTCAACGATCCGGCCGCGGTGCGCAACGCGCCGGAAAAGCTCTATGTGCTGCGTTTTCGCGAACTGATGCCGCCGACGCTTCTGACCCGCAGCCGTGACGAGATCCGCGCCTTCTGGCGCGAGCACGGCGACATCATCCTGAAGCCCCTGTTTGGGATGGGCGGGGCCGGGGTGTTCCGGCTGCGCGCGGGCGACGAGAACCTGACTGCGCTCCTCGAAATGTATGAATCGATGCAGCGCGAGCCGGTCATGGTGCAGCGCTACCTGCCGGAAATCCGCACCGGCGACAAGCGCATCATCCTGGTCGAAGGCGAGGCCAGGGGCGCGGTCTTGCGGGTCCCGGCGGAGGGCGAGGCGCGCGCCAACATGCATGTCGGCGGCCGCCCGGTAAAGACCGAATTGACCGAGCGCGAGCGCGAGATCTGCGCCACGATCGGCCCGAGCCTGCGCGCGGAGGGTCTCGTCTTTGTCGGCATCGACGTGATCGGCGATTATCTGACCGAGATCAATGTCACCTCTCCGACCGGGATTCAGGAGATCGCCCGGCTCGATGGCATCGATATCGCGCCGATGATCTGGGACGCGATCGAGACGCGCCGTACCGATCGCCGCCGCCCGACATGATCCCGAAAAGGAAGATGGCGTGAGTGAGGAAATACTGCCGTTCCGGCTGACCATTTGCGGGCTTGACGAACTCGTCGGCCACGGCGCCGGCGGCGTCACCCATGTCCTGTCGATCATCGACCCGGATTGCCCGGAACCCGAGGCGTTCCGCGCCTATGCGTCGCACCGGCGGCTGGAATTGCGCTTTCACGACATCATCGATCCGGCACCGGACTGCGTGATGCCGCAGCGGGAGGATGTCGCGCGCCTGCTCGCCTTTGGCCGCGGCCTTGCAGAGGCGTCCGCTGCGCATCTTCTCGTCCACTGCCATGCCGGCCTCTCGCGCTCGACCGCGGCGGCGGCGCTGCTGCTGATCCAGGCGCGGCCCGGCCGGCCGGTCGAAGAGGCGTTTGCCGCGATCGTCGCAGTGCGCCCGCGCGCCTGGCCAAATCTGTACATCCTCGAACTGGGCGATGCACTCCTCGGCCGCGGCGGCGAGATCATCGCCGCGGCCCATGCGCATTACCGGCGCGCTCTGGCCGCTCAGCCCGGGCTGGGGCTGGTAATGGCGGCCGGCGGCCGCGGCCGCGAGGTCAGAGCGGCAACCGGCGCCCCCACCCCCGCCGGCGGCAGCAATGCGTTATCCTGATAGAGCACCTGCAACACGACAAACCAGTGCATCTGGTTGTCGATGGGGACACCGTCGGGACCGGCCATATAACCCTGCGGTGTGACCGCGGCATCCTTCATCGCCACGGCATCCTGAACGTTGCCGCCGATCACCTGTAGATATCCCGGTTGCCGGCCGACGACGATGTCGCAATGTCCCGGGAACGGCGTCGGGGTTGGCAACTCGGCATAGGTGACCGGGTGATGCTCGCGCCAGGCGCAGATCAGATCGCCCGGCTGCGGCGCATAGCTCTGCAAGGGATAGGCGTTGAGCCAGACCCCGGGGTCGGCGCCCATCGTGTGCAACCGGGCCGCGTTGATGTAAGCCGCGTGATCCGGCGCATAGGGAAAATGGTCGGTGGCGCCGGCCATCCGCATGACATAATCGACAAAGGCGGCGGACCAGGCGTAATCGCCATCGCGGCTGGCCGGAAAAACATTGCCGTACTGGTCGTGGATGCCGGTCCAGCGCTGCTCGAACCAGCGGCGGTCGAGGCCGAGCCACCAGTATTCGCCGACCCGCTGCCACAATCCCTGCTCGCGCTCCTTGTCATCGGTTTCCGGCACCTCCGGAGCAACAAACAGTTTGCCAAAGGCGCGCCATTCGCGAAGCGCGATCGCCACGACCACAGAGCGCGAGAACGGCTCCCACGGGACACGGGCGAAGGGCGGGATGTGCGAATCGAGCCTCTCGGGCGGTGGCGCGGGTGCCGGCGGCGGGCGGCGGTGCGCGCAGGCCACGACAAGAAGGACGAGAAGAACGGCAAGCCCTCTCGCTGCGCCGGCTCGGCACCTCATGGCTTTCCTTCTTTCCTGATGAGCCTTGCCTCTTGTCAGGCCGCGCACCTGCTCTCGGGGATGGCGATGCGGCGAGGCTTTCGGATGGTCACCATGAGACGCCGGTACGACCGCCGGCGGCGGCGGCTTACGGCGCGGGCGGCGTCGGCCCCGCTTCCCGAGCGGCGCGACCGCGCGGATGCGCGGATGTGCCGGCAGCCGTATCCCCGGCCGGTGCGGGCGGCGGTTTGTCCTGCGCGTCGTCGTGCCGGTCCTGGGGAAGGGCTGCGGGTGGCGTCTCCTCGACAGGGGAGGCCACTTGCCACAACCGAATCCCGCCGGTCAGCCCGTCGGTGTTCGGCACGATCGTCACATCGGGGGGCAGCGCAAACGCGAGGTCCTTGGCGTTGCCGCCGCCGATATAGAGATGGTCAAAGCGGACGACCTCGCGCAGGACCGCAATCACCCGCTCGACCCGCCGGCTCCATACCCTCTTGCCTTTCCGGTCGCGAGCGGCCTTGCCGACGTACTCGTCGTAGGTCCTGCGGCCGCGGATCGGGTGATGGGCGAGTTCGAGATGCGGCATCAATTCGCCGTCGCGAAAGATCGCGGTGCCGGCGCCGGTTCCGAGCGTCAGGACCATCTCGATCCCGTGTCCGCGGATCGCGCCGTAGCCCTGGATGTCGGCGTCGTTGAGGACGCGCACCGGCTTGTCCCAGTGCGCCGCAAGCGCCGTTTGCAGATCAAAACCGGCCAGGGTTTCGGTGCCGAGATTGGGGGCGGTGACGATGCGGCCGTCCCGCACATAACCGGGAAAGCCGACCGAGACCCGGTCAAAGGCGCCGAGCTTGGCGGCCGCCTCATCGATGGCCGCGATCAGCGCCTCGGGAGAAACCGGCTTTGCCGGGGTCGGGACGCGCTGCCGCTCGCCGGCCATCTGCCCGGAGGGATCGAGCAGGGCCGCCTTGACCCCGGTGCCGCCGATATCGATCGCCAGTGTCCGCGCTTCGCTCATCGCCCTTCCCCAGATCCCGGTTGGCGAGACGCGGAAGCCTAGACCAACCGGAAACCCCTGTCACCGGGCGATGCGACACCTTTGGCGGGTTTAGCGGCCGATCGCCGTGGTCACCGCGCCGCCGGTCGCGGTGCGCCCGCCATCGACGACATATTGCGCGCCGGTGATCGCCGCGGCCAGATCGGAGCACAAAAACAGCACGGTATTGGCGATCTCATCGGGGTGGACATAGCGGCCCATCGGGATCGCCGCCTGATAGCGCTGCCCGACGCTCGCCGGATCGGCCGGGTTGAGCTGGGATTCGAGCGAGTGGATCATGCGCGTATCGACCGGCCCCGGGCAGACCGCATTGACCCGTACACCGTGGCGGGCGACCTCGCCGGCCGCCGTTTTGGTCAAGCCGATGACCGCGTGCTTGGAGGCGACATAGGCCGGCATCCCCGGCGTCGCGACAAGACCGGCGACCGAGGCGGTGTTGACGACCGCCCCCGACCCGCGGGCGAGCATGACCGGCAGGACATGGCGCAGCCCCAAAAACACGCCTTTGACGTTGACCGCGATGACGGCGTCAAATTCCGCCTCGTCATGCTCGGCCGTGTGTGCCCATTTCCCCTCGATCCCGGCATTGTTGAAAAAGCAGTCGATCGTGCCGTAGGCGTCGAGCGCCGCCCTGACATAGCCCGCGACCTCGGCCGACCGCGTGACATCGGCAGCGACAAAGCGCGCGTCGCCCCCGTGCTGGCGGATGATCCCGGCGGTCGCCTCGCCCCCCGCCGCATCGCGATCGACCAGAACAAGCCGGGCCCCGCTATTGGCAAAAGCGAGCGCCGTCGCCCGCCCGATGCCGTTGCCGGCGCCGGTCACGAGCGCGACCTTGCCGGTGAAATCGAGGTTCATCGTCTCTCTCCCCGTGTTTGGCCCGTGCTGTTCAGGAGCGGCGGCCGACCTGGAGCGTCCAACGCTCAAGCGCCGCCATCAGGTCGCGGATAAGACCGCGCGCGGTCTCGTCGGTCAAATGCCCCGCGGCGTCAAACCTAGTCTGCGCGGCACCGATAAAGATTTCGGGCTTGTTGAGCGGGTGCATGTCGAGAAAGACGCAACTGCGCCTGAGATCGTACTGCGCGCGCACCGTGCCGCTCATCCCACCGGAGGCGCCCATGATCGCCACCGGCTTGCCGGCAAAGGGCTGGTCGGGCGGACGCGAGGCCCAGTCGATTGCGTTCTTCAAGACGCCCGGCATCGAGTAGTTGTATTCCGGCGTCACAAACAAAAGCGCATCGGCCTCGGCGATCTGCCTGCGCAAAGTCTCGACCGGGGCCGGAAAGCCCTGGACGCGGGCATCTTCGTTGTAGAGCGGGATCGTGGCGATGTCGGCGACCGTGACCGTCATGGTTGACGGCTTTGCCGCGATCGCTTCCCGGAGCGCCATCTTGTTGTAAGAGCCGCTGCGCAGACTGCCGCAGATCGCCAGAACCGATATCCCCCGCCGCTCGCTCATTCGCCATCCTCCCGTCTTGTCGGCGCCGGCGCGCCGCCCGCCCGGTTATCGCACCCGGCACCGGCGGGCGGCAAGGCGAAGCGCTATCAAGCAGGCGGGTGGCGACGGCCGGCGAGATAGCGCACCCCCGCGGCGCCGGCAAGCTCGGCATGCCGGCGCCCGGCCGCCATCGCAAAGGTGTCGCCGGCACGGTAGGTGCGCTCCCCGCCCGCACAGGCGATCGTCATTTCGCCGTCAAGGATCAGCAGCCGCGCGTCAAACGGGTGCGCATGTTCGGGGTTCTCGTGATTTGCCGGCATGTCGCGCATCGTCGTCTCGCGGTATCCTTCGGCCTGCAATTCCGCCTCAAACTCCTTCCGGTCCATGGCTTCCTCCGGTGTCGTTGCCAAACCGCAGGATAGCATGACGCGCTGTCTGAAGCCGCACCTGTGGCCGTGTCTGCGGGCACGCAAACACCATGCCCACCCATTCGCTCCGCAAGGTGCATTCCCCTGCCGCCCGGTTAAGAGTATTCAAACCGTCGCGATGGATCGCTTCAGGCAAAAATCGCCGACAAAAATCGGAGAGATGCGCCATGCTCGTGTCCGTCATCGTCCCGGCCTGCGCGGCCGAGAGGACCATCGGCCGGTGCATCGCCAGCCTGCTGGCGCAGACCCATAAGGATTGGGAAGCGGTCATCGTCGCCGATGACGGAGGGGATTACGCCGCCCTGCTCGCCGGGATCGGCCTTGTCGATCCGCGCTTGCGCTTTGTCTCGACCGGCGCCGTCCGCTCGGGATGCCACAACGCCCGCAATGTCGGGTTGGCGGCGGCCCAGGGCGAGATCATCGCCGCGCTCGATGCCGATGATTTCTACGATCCTCGCCGTCTTGCCGCTCTGGTGCCGCTCGCCGCCGCCCACGGCGCGATCGCCGATGCGGTCGCGGTCGTCTCCGACGAGGACGGCCGGACGCTCTACACGACCCCGTCCCGCGCCGCCGCTCCGCGGCTGTCGGCCGAGGCCCTCCTGGATCTCGGCGCCCCGCTGTTTCCGGTTCTGCGCCGTTCCCTCGCCGTCCCCCGTCTTGTCGGCATCGAATATGCCGAGGATGTCGTCGCCAATCTGCGCCTCATCGAGATGCTGGGCGCTCTGCCGGTGTTTCCGCACGCGCTCTATCGCTATCGCGTCGTGCCCGGCTCGTTGTGCCACGACGCAAATTCGGGTGCGCGTTTTGAGGCCGCCTATTCGGCCTATCTGACGCGGCTGCGCAGCGGCGACGGTTTTGGCCTCGTCGCGACCCGCGCGGCGGCGCTGCGCGGCTTTGCCCGCAAACGGGCGCTGAACCGCCTGTTCATAAAGGCGCAGCGCCGGGAACCGGATCTGACCTTTCAGCACTTTCTGGCGCGGGATCATGGCTCGCCCGCCGATGCGCTCGCCCGCCTGCCGCCGTCACCCCCGCTCGCCCGCCGCGGCAAGCCGGAGCTCCGGGTCGGCGATGCAGATTAGGACTCGATGATCGCTGCCGGCAGGACCCTATCGCGCCTCACCTTCAGCATGACCGTGCTTCCCTCGGGCGGGTGAAGCCGGTAGCTTTTCAGCACCAATCACAGGAGCCTGGGAGGCGCACCATGAAGGACTTCGCGGGCAGGATCGCGGTTGTCACCGGCGGCGGCTCGGGGATGGGGCGGGAACTCGTCCGCCAACTCGCTGCCGAAGCCTGCAACGTTGCGTTCTGCGATGTTTCGGCGCCGGCGATGGCGGAGACGGTGCGGCTGTGCGAAGCGGCGGGTCTGCCGCAGGGTCTGCACGTCACGACCCATGTTGCCGATGTGTCCGACAGGGCGCAGGTTGAGCGCTTTCGCGACGAGGTTGCGGAGCGCCAGGGCACCGACAAGATCCACCTCCTGTTCAACAACGCCGGGATCGGCGGCGGCGGCGGCAGCATGATCGCCCACAGCCGCGACGAATGGGAACGGACGTTCAACATCTGCTGGGGCGGCGTCTACAATTGCACCCGCGCGTTTCTGCCGATGCTGCTGAAGGCCGAAGAGGGCCACATCGTCAATACCAGCAGCGTCAACGGCTTCTGGGCCTCGATCGGGCCGCGCATCCCGCACACCGCCTATTCCGCGGCAAAATTCGCGGTCAAGGGCTTTACCGAAGCGCTCCTGACCGATCTGCGGCTCAACGCGCCGCACATCAAATGCTCGGTCGTCATGCCCGGCCACATCGGCACCGGGATCGCCGCCAACTCGCGCAAGATCCAGAGCGGCGACCTGTCGGACGAGATCACTGCGGCGCAGCTCGCGCAGATGCGGGCGCGTATCGCCTCGATGGGCGTCGATGTCTCCGGCCTGTCGGACGATGCCCTCCGGCAGAGGATCGCCGAGCGCGAGCGCCGCTTTACTGAGGAGGCGCCGACCAGCGCGGCCGAGGCGGCCCGGATCATCCTCGACGGGGTCAAGGCGGAGCGCTGGCGCATCCTTGTCGGAGAAGACGCGCACAGGATCGACGAGCGGGTCCGCGAGGCGCCGGAGCGCGCCTATGACATCGACTTCTTCGAGAGCTTTGCGCGCGAGGCCGGCTGGCGCGTCGGCTCCTAATCGCCGCCAAAAATCGCTTCCGGCAAGAGGGCCGAGACGACGTAGTTCGGGACATCGACGACATTGGAGACGCGCAGATCGACCGCGACCGAGCAGATGACATAAGCCTGCGCCCGGCTGAACCCGCGTTCCTGCAACAGTTCCATCATGTTGAGGACGGCGTTGCGGCAGGCCAGGGTCAGGTTCTCGGCTTCGATCTCGCCCTCGGCGTTGATCGGCATTCCCATGACGCCCAAAAAGCGCTCGGGCGCAGCGTAGCGCGGATCGGTGAAGTAATTGGTGCGTGAGAACACCGGCGCGCTGAATGTGCGCCTGTTCGCAAGACCCTTGTGCACCTTGAATCGCACCACCGCGGTCGCGCCCATTTCAACCGCGGTGACGCAGACCTCGCCGTCGCCCTGCGCGAAATGCGCATCGCCGGTCGAGAACAGGCCGCCTTCCCGGAACACCGGAAGAAACAGCTTTGCCCCGCGGGTCAACTGCTTGACATCAAAATTGCCGCCGTTCTCGCGCGGCGGCAGGGTGCGCAGGCCGGAGAGGCCGCACGGCCCCGCCGGCACCGCACCCTGCGGATCGGGCGGCAGGGCCATGCCGCCCCTGGCGATGACCCGCTCTTCGCGCGCCGTCCATTCCCGCAATTTCTCGGCCGAGGGCGCCACCGCTGAGACGCCCATGAAGGGCGCGCCGGGGATGCGCACGCCGGGGATCTCGGCCGCGGTGGCCCAGCCGTCGCGGATCCGCCAGTGGACGAGAAACGGCTCGGTCATCACGTCGCGCAAAAAGCCGAGGCCCGGCATGATCGCGCTAAAGGCCGTCGGCTGCGCGATGATGTCGGTGAACTCGATTTCAAGGATGTCGCCGGGCGCAGCACCCTTGACAAAGACGGGCCCGGTCAGCGGGTGCACCGCGCCGACATCGAGCGCGGGAAAATCGGCGATCGTCGTCGCGGGGCCGAGTTGGCCGTCGAGCGCATCGCGCGTCTCCAGTGCGATCTCCTCGCCCTCGCCGACCTCGGCGACCGGCGGGATGTCGGGATGATAGCGGTTGTGGCCAGTATGCGGCTCCTCGGCGAGCCGCTTTGCGCGGTCGATGCTGATCTTCTGCATGAGATCCCCCGCTCTCGAAGAGAAATGTTGCCGGCATGGTAGCACCAACAGCGGCGGCGCAAGACAGAGAGGTTTATTGACACTTGTGATTCGATCGGCCATATCTTCATTAAGTGTCACGAATGGGAGATTATGTCATGGCAGCGCGCGCGCGGCTTAACCAGCAGGGCCGCATCGTGATCCCGGCGGAATGCCGCGCGGCAGCCGGGCTGAAGGCTGGCGAGGATCTTCTGGTCGAAGTGGTCGGCGAGGGCGAATTGCGATTGCGGACAAGGCGCCAAGCCATCAAGGAAGCGCAGGCCATTGTCGCCCGCTACCTGCCGAAGGGACGCGATCTGGTACAGGAGTTGATCAACGAACGTCGGGACGAGGCGGCGCGTGAATGATGGCGACATTGTTGCCGACGCGTCGGCGATCATTGCCTTGCTGGTCGGCGAACCCTTCACCCGCTTCGATCCTCAGCGCCTCGCCGGTGCGTTCGTCAGCGCGGTGAATCTGTCGGAAGTTCTGATGCGGCTGCTGGACATCAGGATGCCAGAAAGCGAAGCCGCTGCTGCCGTCGCAAGACTGAATTTCCGAGCGATCGCCTTCGATGAGCCGCAGGCGCACGCTGCGGCGCGCCTTCGACCGCAAACCCGGCATGCCGGCCTCTCGCTCGGCGACCGCGCCTGCCTTGCTCTTGGTCTGATGCTCGGCAGACCCGTTGTTACGGCCGATCGGGTATGGGAAAATCTCGATATTGGAGTGGAAGTGATCCTGATCCGCTGAGGCAAGCCTCGTCGTGCCGCCTCCTGCTTTATGATGGGCACGTATAGGACCCGGTGATCACGGTCGGCAGGATCGTGTCGCGGGTGGTCAGTGTGGCTTTCCGATCCTTTTCTCAATCGACAGGGTAATATCCGCCATGATCCGTTGCGGACCATCGACGCTCCGAAGGCCATGTGTTGCACCAAAGGCATGACCAAGCAAGGTTCGACAGATCATTGTCCCCACCGCCGTATCGCCATTTGGAATGCTCCAGGCTGCCGATCCGGCGGCCGATCTGGGCCCACGGGGTCGGAGCCCCCGTGACCGGGTTTGAGGGACGGTTTTCTATCGCCAGTGAGCCGCAGTGAGCACAGCGTCCTTGGGCCGCCTCTATGACAGCCCAAACATCCTGTCTACTAAGCCGGACCTTCGGCGCATCAGATAGCAGCCGCTTGCGGTTCGCCTTCTTGGCTGCGGCATAGCATCGTTTCATTCTCTCATCACGAGATGTCCGGGCGAGATAATCAGCCCACGACATGTAGACTGGTGGTGGGGGCGGAGCCGTTGGCATGCCCGGCATCTGGTATCGTAGAGGCCGCAACGGGGGCGGACTCTGTAGGCCTACACGGCAGATTGCACCCGCATCCCTTAACTTCTTGAGAGCAGACCCAAGCGGTGCATAGACCTCGACGCGAAAGGTGACACCTTTTGGACCCAGCGCCCGAACAAGCTGGATGAAACGCGCTGCTGCCTTGGCAGCATCAACATGCCTGATGAGAATCTTATCATCGGCAGAGGTGAACAGATAGCTACCGGAAACGATGCGGTAGATCGCCTCTACACGCCGGCTTCCCATAGCACTCAATCAAACATCAGCACCGTCCTTGCCACCTCGCCGGCCTTCATGGCGCGGAAGGCTTCGTTGATGTCGGAAAGCCGGCCGCGCTTTGTCACCATCGCGTCGAGATCGAGCCGGCCCTGCTTGTAAAAATCGAGATAAAGCGGGATGTCGGTGCGAAAGCGGTTTGATCCCATGCGCGAGGTCTGCACCTTGCATTCGGGGCGGATCGCCATCCACGGGAACTCGATCATCGCCTCCGGCGGCAGGACGCCGACAATCGTCGCGGTGCCGCGGATCGCGAGGCTTTCGATCGCCTGGCGCACGAGCTTTGACAGCCCCACCGCCTCAAAGGCGTGATCGACGCCAAGCCCGCCGGTCAGCTCGCGCACCGCCTTCACCGGGTCCTCCTCGGCGCTGTTGATGAAATGCGTCGCGCCGACCCGCATCGCCATCTGGCGCTTTGTGCCAAACTGATCGACAGCGATGATCTGGCGCGCCCCGCCGATCCTGGCACCCTGCACGATCGACAGCCCGACCCCGCCGCAGCCAAAGACCGCGACGCTCTGCCCGGGTTCGAGACCGGCGCTGCGCAACGCCGCACCGACCCCGGTCAAGACACCGCAACCGACCAGCGCCGCGTAATCGAGCGGGATCTCGGGGTCGATCTTTACCAGCGAATTCTCGTGCAGCAGCATCTTCTCGGCATAGCTGCTGATGTTGATAAACTGGCGCAGCGGCGCGCCATTCTGCGACAGGCGCGGCGCATCGCTCTCGGGGCGGGCGACAAGACCGCCGGTGCACAGGTTGGGATGACCCGACAGACATTGCGGGCAGGCGCCGCAAAAGCCCGAGAGACAGGCGACGATGTGATCGCCGGGCCTCACCGCCGTCACCTCGGCGCCGACCGCCTCGACAACGCCGGACCCCTCGTGGCCCAAGACGATCGGCCGGTCGAGCGGAAAGCGGCCGACCCCATCGACGACATGCAGATCGCTGTGGCACACGCCGGTGGCGGCAGTGCGCACCAGCACCTCGCGGCCCCGCGGCGCATCGATCTCGATAGTCTCAATGGTCAGGGGCTCATGCACCTTGCGGAATACCGCAGCCACGATTTCCATGTTTTCCTCCCCGCTTTAGAAGAACACCTCCGGCGGCATGCCGAGCAGGACCTGGCCGATCGCCTCGTAATGCGCATCGCGCGATTGAATCTGCTGCGACAAGGTGTGGATGTCGCGAAAACGGCGCTCAAACGGGCCGCCCGGAAAGATCGCATCGACCCCGGCCGCCTTGTAGGCGTAATCGGCGACCGCGACCGCGCTGTGGATGGCGTTGACACCGGCCAACCGCACGCGGGCGCGCTCCGCAATCGTGATCGGGGCGATCCTGTCAGCCCCCGCGTGAACCTCCGCCACCGTCGCGATCAGGTAGGCGCGCGCCGCGCCAAGCCGGGCTTCCGCGCGCGCCACCGCGGCCTGGATCACGGCGTTGTCAGCAAGCCGGCCGACCCCGCGCGGGGTCTTGCGGCAGGCGAGATCGATAAACGCCTCCAGCATGCCGCGGGCGATGCCGAGCGCAACCCCGGCAATGCCGACCGAGTAGAGCGTCGGTTGCGGAAAGGCGTAGAGCGGACCGGGTTCATGGCGCCGGCTCAGATCCTCGCGCGTGCCGGTAAACGCCTCGGAGACAAAAAGGTCGTGGACCTCGTAGGAATCGGAGGCAGTGCCGCGCAGCCCGATCGGGTTCCACACGTCGAGGATCGTCGCCTGCTCGGCCGGGAACAGCCAACTGAGGATCGCCGGCCGGCCGAGGCAGTTCAAACGCAACGAGCCATCGTGTTCGAGGACGGTCCCGTGCGCGCCCATCCAGGTCGCGTGCCGGCAGCCGCTGGCAAAATCCCAGCGTCCGCTCACGCGATAGCCGCCCGGCACCGCGATCGCACGGCCTTTATTGGGCGGACCCCAGGCGACGACGGCGCGCGGCTCGGCAAAGACCGCGCGCGCCGCCGCGGGGTCGAGCGCAGGGGCGATCAGGCTCGTGCTGTTGGCGATCGAGACGCACCAGCCAACCGAGCCGTCATGGCGCGAGAGTTCTTCCAGAGCGAGAATATAAGCCTCGGGCGTCACCTCACCGCCACCCAACGAGCGCGGCAGCAGCATGCGAAACAGCCGGGCATTAAAGAGGGCATCGAGCAGCGCAGCGGGCAGCCGCCGGGTACGCTCGATCTCCTCGGCGCGCGCTGCGATCGCCGGCCCCAGATCGCGCGCCCGCACGGCCGGGTCTGCGCCGTTCGTGCTGATATCGTTCATGGGCCGGAAGAACTCCTTGCGGTCGCGGCCGGTCACTCTAATCCCGTGGTCGCGCCTGCGGCTACTCCCCTTCCCGACGCGGTGAGGGCGGAGCCGCTGCCCGGACCCAGCAGCAGCCAGGTCTCGGTCGGGCCGAGGCCCTTGATCTCGATCTCGCCGCGGCGCTCGCAGGCAAAGGATGGCGCCATTGCACGGCGCGCCTCGGTCGAGACGTGAACGCGCTCGGGCAGTCCCGAGGATTCAAGCCGCGAGGCGAGGTTCACCGCGTCGCCCCAGACATCGTAGGAGAATTTCTGGGCGCCGATGATGCCGGCCATCACCGGACCCGAGGCGATGCCGATCCGCATGCGGAAGGCGACCCCGAAATGCGCGGCGACCGCGGATTTCTCTGCGAGCATGTCGAGCGCCATGCAGGCGAGCCGCGCGGCATGGTCGGGTGCCGGCTGGGGCAGTCCGGCAACCGCCATATAGGCGTCTCCAATCGTCTTGATCTTCTCGACGCCGTGCTTTTGCGCAAGTGCATCAAAGCGGCGCATCATCTCGTTCAAGAGCGCCACCGTGCGCTCCACCCCCAGGCGCTTTGACAGCGCGACAAAACCCTCGATGTCGGAGAACAGGATCGAGGCCTCGGAAACCGCTTCGGCGATGGCTTCTCCGGGATGGGCGCGCAACCGATCGGCGATTTTTTCCGGCAGGATATTGCGCAAAAGCGCCTCGGTTTCCGCTTCGGCACGCTCGGCGAGGCGGAAGGCGTAGTAGACGAGCAGCGCCGTAATCGCAAAAGCGGTCAACGCCGACGAGAGGTAGAGCTGATCGAGAAATCCCGGTTCCGCCGGCACGATTCCCCGCGGAAACAGGAACCATGCGGCGATGTGAAGAGACAGGCAGGCCGCGACCAGCGCGATGCACAAACCCAGGCGCTCAAGCCCGAGGATGAAGAACGCAGCGGCGGCGCCGACGATCAGGTTCAACTGGATGCCCGACTGGCGCCCGAGCAGCGCAGTGAGGGCGAACAACGCCGCACATTCGGTCACCGCGATGACCAGGCCGCCGAGGATTTCGTGGATGCGATGCAGAAACGGGATGCTGAACCCCATCCCGACAAGGCCGAGATTGATCGCGATGATCCAGCGATAGGCGTGGGCGTCGGCCGCCGCATAGGAGACGGCATAGATCGTCGAGAAGACGACAATCAGATAGGCCATGACATTGAGAATCTTGAGCCGGCGACGGATGTGCTCAGGGTGGCCCGCGGTCCCCAGATCGGCAAGCTGCGCACCCCGGTTCCTTATCGTACTGCGCATCAACGCCTCTCCGGCTGGGCGAGACAAACTTCGATCCTGTCGGTTGGCCCTGAATAAACCGTGCCAGAGGCGAATTCCATCGTGCAAACTGCTCTGAAAGGTTGCGGCCAAGCCTATCATGCCCGCTCTCATCACGCGGTTTGAGAGCGATCTCTCTCCCGGCCCATGAGCAATCGTCGTCCCGGCGAGAGCGGGGAACACAAAGGAGTGATGGAAAATCGAAAACGGCTCGAAAACCGTTTTTAACATCCCGCGACAACACAAACGGGATGGCGAGCCATCGAATTTGCGCCGGCCAGCTTTGCGGGTACGCTCCATTCACGGCTCGCGCAGGATCTGAGCCTATAGTGGCCGATGGCGGTTTCACGACGGCGAGCGGACATGGGTCCCGGGTTGAGCGGCGCATGACGGCGGGGGCGCGGTGAGAGGCGCAGCGGGCGGCGTGCCCAATCGCGGCGCGATCACCTGTTCGATCATGCTCGCCACGATCATGCAGGGGATCGACAACTCGATCGCCAATGTCGCCCTGCCGCACATTCAGGGGAGCCTGTCGGCAAGCCAGGATCAGGTCGCCTGGATCCTGACCTCCTACATCGTCTCGGCGGCGATCATGATGCCGCTGACCGGGTGGCTCGCCGGCCACTTTGGCATCAAATACATCTTTCTGTTCTCGATTGCCGGTTTCACCGTTGCCTCGGCGCTGTGCGGCGCCGCCGAAAGCCTGACCCAGCTTGTCGTCTACCGCATGCTGCAAGGGGTCTGCGGCGCCGGGCTGGTGCCGCTGGCGCAGGCCGTCCTGTTGCAGATCAACCCGCAGGAGCGGCATGGCCAGGCGATGGCGATATTTGGCATCGGGGCGATGCTGGGACCGATCACCGGCCCCGCGCTCGGCGGCTGGCTGACCGGTAATTTCAACTGGCGCTGGGTTTTTTACATCAATGTGCCGATCGGCATCGTCGCCGCCATCGGTGTTTTCATCTTTCTTCAGGAGACGCGCCGCACCCACCGCGAAGCCTTCGATTTTTTCGGCTTTATCGCTCTGAGCATCGCGATCGGCGCCCTGCAGATGATGCTCGACCGCGGCCAGGTGAAGGACTGGTTCGGCTCGACCGAGATCTGGATCGAGGCCGGGATTGCCGGGGTTGCGTTCTATCTGTTCACGGTTCACACCGCGACTGCGACCGACCGCTCGTTTCTCAACCGCGATCTGCTGCGGAATTCCAACTTTGTCGTTGCCACGGTGATGATGGCCTTTATCGGCATCGTCCTCAGCGGCACTTCGGCGCTGCTCCCGACGATGCTGCAAGACCTGATGAACTATCCGGTTGTGACCTCGGGACTGGTCATGGTGCCGCGCGGCGTCGGCACGATGGTGGCGATGTTTCTCGTGGCGCGCCTGATCAACCGGATCGATGTGCGGCTGATCCTCCTGGCCGGCTTTCTGATGACCGCGCTGTCGCTCTGGCAGATGGCGGGGTTTTCGCTCGGCATGGGGATGGAGCCGGTGATCGTATCGGGTTTTCTGCAAGGGCTCGGCCTTGGCTGCACCTTTGTCCCGCTCAACACGGTGGCGCTGTCCAACCTGCCGCTCCACATCCTGACGCAAGGCACCGCCTTGCGCAGTCTGATGCGCAATCTCGGCGGCAGCATCGGCATCTCGGTGCTGGAAGCGCTCTTGGCCAGCAATACGCAGATCGTCCATTCACGCCTTGTCGAGGGGCTGCGCCCGGACAATCCACTGGCCCGGCCCCCGTTCATGCCGGCGCCCTACTCGCTCTCGAGCCCGGGCGGGATCGCCGCGCTCAACGCCGAGGTGACGCGGCAGGCGGCGATGGTCGCCTATGTCAATGATTTTCTGCTGATGATGATCGTCTCGCTGGGCTTGATCGTGCTCTTACTGCTGATCCGTCCAGCGGCCGCCAAGCCGCGGCCAGCCCTGGCATCCCCCGCTCTCAGCCCGCGCCGCGCCGGCTGAACCCGAGCCATCGAATTCCCGACTACCAGCCGCGCGATTCCACCGCTGGGAGCGAGTGAGAAAATTTGATACCATAGCTTATTATCACATAGCTTATCTCTTTTTGATTTGGACAGCGCTATGGAGTTCGACCGCAGTTTCGGGTTTCTCGTTCATGAGGTGGCGCGGCTGTTCGCGCGGCGCTTCAATCAGCATGCCCAAACGTTTCTCGGTCTGACGCGGGCGCAGTGCCGGGTGCTGGGCTATCTCGCCCGCAACGAGGGGATCAATCAGGCCGGGCTTGCCGACTTGCTGGAAATCAAACCGATGACCCTGGTGCGGCAGATCGACCGCATGGAAGAGGACGGCTGGATCGCGCGGCTGCCCGATCCCGCCGATCGCCGCGCCCATCGCCTTGTGCTGACCGAAAAGGCACGGCCCATCCTTGCCTCGATCATGGAACTGTCAAACACGGTGCGCACCGAGGCTTTTGCCGGTCTCAGCGTCGGCGAAGGCCAGGTGCTCGTCGCGCTGCTGCGCCGCGTCCATGGCAATCTTGCCGAGCGTATGCCATTCTCACTATCATCGGAGATTGTTGAAATCGAGGCGGCAGAGGAGGCACTGACCCTCAGCCCGGCTGGCGACCGTGAAAAGACAGCGAAATTGTCGGCCGCCGGGAGCAGGGGCTGATGACCTCGGTCGAGAACGAAGCCCCTCCGGCGGTCGGCGCGCGGCGGTCGGCGACCGACAGCCTCCCCGCGCGGGTGCGAGTGCGCCGTCCCTGGCGCCAGAGGGTGCGCCTGCCGCTGATGATCCTCGGGCCGTTGCTGGTACTGCTGCTCGCCGGCTACTGGTATCTGACCGGCGGTCGCTATATCTCGACCGAGGACGCCTATACCGAAACCGGGCGCGTGTCGATCAGCAACGATGTGTCGGGTCGCGTCATCGCCATCGACGTGCACAACAACCAGGAGGTCAAACAGGGCCAGGTCCTGTTCCGGATCGATCCGCGGCCGTTCCAGATTGCGGTCGAACAGGCCCGCGCCAACCTCGCGGGGACCCGTCTTCAGATCGAGGCATTGAAGGCCACCTATCAGCAAAAGCTGGCGGCGGTGAAGGCGGCGGAAGCAACGGTCGCCTATGATCAGCTCCAGTTTCAGCGCCAGCAGCGCCTATTGGCCTCGGGCGCCGCCTCGCGGGCGCAATTCGACCAGGCGAGCCACGATTATCAGGTCGCCCAGCAAACCCTGATCGCCGACCAGAACGATCTTGCCAATACTCTCGCCAGCCTGGGCGGCAACCCGAACATTCCAATCGCTCAGCATCCGACGGTCGAGGCCGCACAGGCAGCGCTCGACAAGGCCCTTCTCAACCTGTCCTACACAGTCGTGCGGGCTCCGCAATCCGGCATCGTCACAAAGGTCGATCAACTCCAGGTCGGCAACTATGTGCAGGGGGTGGACACCGGGGCGCCGCCCACCCCGCTGTTCTCGCTGATGTCGGACAAGCACATCTGGGTGACGGCCAATTTCAAGGAAACCGAGCTGGCCCATATGCGCCCGGGCGACGAGACAACGGTCGCACTCGACGCTTATCCCGGTGTCGTCTTTACCGGCCGGGTGGCGAGCCTGTCGCCCGGCACCGGCCTGACCTTCTCGCTGCTGCCGGCCGAAAACGCGACCGGCAACTGGGTCAAGGTCGTCCAGCGCCTGCCGGTGCGCATCGTCCTCGACAACCCCGATCCCAACAGGCCGCTCCACGCCGGACTGTCGGCCTATGTCGATGTCGATACCGGCTATCGCCAGCCCTGGCTCGGGCGGCTCGACCACCTGCTCGCATGGTTCGGCTTTAGCAGTACCTCGCACGCGGCGGAGCGGTGAGTGACATCGCCTCGGCGTGGTCGCCCGTCCGCAACCGGGCGGCGATCACGGTGTCGATCATGCTGGCGACCATTATGCAGGGGGTCGACACCACGATCGCCAATGTCGCCCTGCCGCACATCCAGGGCAGTCTGTCGGCGAGCCAGGACCAGATCGCCTGGGTTCTGACCTCCTACATCGTCGCGGCGGCGATCATGACGCCGATGACCGGGTGGCTCGCCGGGCGCTTTGGCATCCGATACGTCTTTCTGATCTCGGTCATCGGCTTCACCGTGGCCTCGGCGCTGTGCGGCGCCGCGGCCAGCCTCGTGCAGATCGTGGTCTATCGCCTGTTGCAGGGGATCTGCGGCGCGGCCCTGGTGCCGCTGTCGCAATCGGTGCTGCTCCAGATCAACCCGCCGGAGCGGCACGGCCAGGCGATGGCGGTGTGGGGCATCGGGGTCATGCTCGGCCCGATCCTCGGACCCGCGCTCGGCGGCTGGCTGACCGACAATTACACCTGGCGCTGGGTCTTCTATATCAACATGCCGGTCGGCATCCTGTCGGCGCTCGGCATTTTTCTGTTTATCAAGCAGAACCGCCCGGTGCAGCGCGAAGCCTTCGACTTTTTCGGCTTTCTGACCTTGAGCGTCGCGATCGGCGCCTTGCAGATGCTGCTCGACCGCGGCCAATTGAAGGACTGGTTTGGTTCGACCGAGATCTGGGTCGAGATGGCGCTGAGCGGCCTCGCCATTTATCTCTTTGTCGTCCACACTGCGACTGCGGCCGAGCGCTCGTTTCTCAACCGCAACCTGTTGAAAGACCCGAATTTCCTGGCCGGCGTGGTGCTGATGTGCGTGATGGGGGTGATCCTCAACGGCACCTCGATCCTGCTCCCGACCATGATGCAGGATCTGATGAACTTTCCGGTCGTAACAACGGGTCTGGTCACGGCGCCGCGCGGCCTCGGCACGATGCTCGCGATGTTTCTGGTGGCCCGCCTGATGGGCCGGGTCGATACGCGGCTCCTGATCCTGACAGGGCTTGTCCTGACCGGGGTGTCGCTGTGGCAGATGAGCGGGTGGACGCTGGTCATGGGCGTGACCCCGATCGTCACCACCGGGGTGCTGCAAGGGTTTGGCATGGGTTTTATTTTCACCCCGCTCTCCGTCATCACCTTCTCGACCCTGCCGCGCCAGACCCTGACGCAGGGCACGGCGCTGTTCAGCCTGATGCGCAACATCGGCGGCAGCGTCGGCATCTCGATTGTCGAGGCTCTCCTGATCCGGAACACGCAGATCGTTCACTCGCGCCTCGTCGAAGCCTTGCGCCCCGACAACCCGCTGGCGCGCGCGCCCTTTATGCCGGCGCCCTACTCTCTCTCCGCGCCGTCGGGCATCGCCGCGCTCAATGCCGAGGCGACGCGGCAGGCGGCCATGGTCGCTTATATCGACGACTACAAGTTCATGATGATCGTGGTCCTCGTTTCGCTGCCGCTCCTCTTGCTGCTGCGCCGGCCGCGCGCATTGCCGCGCGGCGCCGCCTCCGCCGCGCTGGAATAGAGGCGCCCTCACCGGCCGAGCCGCCCAAAACGGGCGGCCGCTTCCGATCCTCGGATTACTGCGCTTTTGCGTAGGGATAGATCAGGGTGCCGGTTTTGTATTTCGGGGGCACCAGGATCATCACCGTCTTCGCCCCTTTGAACTGATCGAGGCCGTGGCCCTTGATGTTATGATACTGTATCCAGACCGGCCGCGCCTTGATCCACTCGCCCGAGGGACCAAAGGTGATGTCGCCGACGATCGTGTGAAAGGTGTGGCTGTGGATGTAGCGGGCGAGGGTGTCCTGGTCGAGGCTCCTGGTCGCCTCGACCGCGTCGCCGAGGATCTGCAATTCGGCATAGGCGAAGGGCGGCAGAAAATAACCGAGCGGATCGACCCCGGCCGCCTTTGCCCGGGCCTGGTACTCCTTGAGGAAATGGGCGATGCCGGGGAACATCATGGTCGGCACCGGAGCCCACAAGGCGCCATTGATGATGCCGTTCATCTCGGGGCCGAGTTGGGTCTCCAGGGCTGCCGCCGCCGTCCCGACAAAGGCGCCGCCCAGCATGTTGGTCTGGAGACCGATCTCGTGGACGGCGCGCAGGATGCCGACCGTGCCCGGCGGGTAGGACGCGACATAGACGATGTCGGGGCGGGTGGCGCCGACGGCCCGCACAATCGGGGTGAAATCGACCGTGCCCGGCGGGTAGCTGCGGTCATAGACGATCTGGAGACCAGCCGCCTTGGCGTTGGTGCGCGCCCCGGCAACGGCACTTTGCGCGAACTCGGCATCGGCGGCGACGAGCGCCACTGTCTTCGGTTTGGGCTTCTGCGCCATCGCCAGATCAAAAAAACCCTTTGAAAAAGCCAGTTGCGAATGCGGCCCATATACCAGCATCGAGAAGTATCTCGGGTAATGAAAGCGATTGTTGATCGCCAGGGCGAACAGCCCGAAAAACAGCCGATTGTGCTGGATCACGATCGGCATCGCCGGGACTGTGAGATTGGTGCCATAGCTTGAGATCAGCAGATCGACCTTGTCGATGTCGATCAGTTTTGTATAGATCCCGGGAACCAGCGACGGGTTGCTCTGATCGTCATAATAATCGAGCTTGACCGGCCGGCCCAAAAGCCCACCCTTCTTGTTGATATCGTCGGCCCAGATCTGCATCGCCAGAAGCCCGGTCCGGCCAACGACGGAAAGCGGGCCGGTCAGCTCCATGCTGAAGCCGATCGTGATCGGCTGGGCCGCGCGCGCCGGCGCCCCCGCCAGCGGAAATGCCAGCAGAACAGCGGCGGCGAATGCCTGGCGGACAATGTTCATGCCATCAACTCCTTGACTTGCGCCGGGGTCAGAAAGCGGGTCTTGCTGCCGCGCAGCAGCAGAAACAGCTTGGCTGTTTCCTCCAATTCCTCGACCGCATTGACGGCCGCATCGAGCGAGGCGCCGGCGACGACCGGGCCGTGATTGGCCAGCAGCACGGCATGGTGGCGGCTGGCAAAACCGCGCACCGCCTCGGCCAGCGCGAGATCGCCGGGGCGGAAATAGGGGACAAGCGGCAAGCGGCCGACGCGCATCACATAATAGGCGGTGATCGGTGGCAGGACATCCGCAGGGTCGATCCCGGCGAGGCACGAGACCGCGACCGAATGGATCGAATGGAGATGGACAACGGCGCCGGTCTCGGGCCGCTCTTCGTACATGACGCGGTGTAAAAAGCTCTCCTTGGTCGGCGCATCGCCCGAAACGAGGCGGCCCTCCGCATCGAGCCTTGACAGCCGCGCCGGGTCGAGGCGGCCAAGCGAGGCATTGGTCGGCGTCATCAGCCAGCCGTCGTCGAGCTTGAGGCTGATGTTGCCGGACGAGCCGGCGGTCAGCCCGCGGGCAAAGATCGAGGCGCCGATCGCGCAGATCGCCTCGCGTGCGCCGGCTTCGTTCATCGCGCATCTCCGTCAAGCGTGGCAAAGGCGCGCAAAAAGAAATCGGGTGCGCCAAAATTGCCGGATTTGAGCGCCAGCGCCAACTCCCGCTCACCGCCTCGCCCCGGCAGGCTGACCGTCCAGGGGATGCCGGGGTCGATCTGCCGGCCGATGCGCAAGGCGCGCACCCCCAAGGCCCGAACCACCGCCCCGGCGGTCTCGCCGCCGGCGACGACAAGCCGGCGCACGCCGCGCGCGACAAGACCGCGGGCGATCGCCGCCAGGGTCTCTTCGACAAGCGCGCCGGCGCGCTCGCGGCCGAGGCGCTGCTGCACCGCGGCAACCGTCTCGGGCGGAGCCGTCGCCGCGACCAGCACCGGCGTTTTGCCCAGCAAAGGGGAAGCCCATGCGAGGACTTCTTCCACAACCGCGCGGCCGGCAGCGATGGCGAGCGGATCGATCATAAAGAGCGGGGCGCGCGCGCCCATGTGGGCAACCTGCGCCTGGGTGGCCGGCGAGCACGATCCCGACAGCACGGCTGCGGCGCCGCCCACCGCGGGCAGCGCGTCCGCCGTGCCGCCGGCGCCGAGAAAACCCTGGCGGCGGAAATTCTCGGGCAGACCGAGAGCGATGCTGCTGCCGCCGGTGACCAGCGCCAGATCGGTCGCCGCCGCGCCGATCGCTTCGAGATCGCGGTCGAAGAGCGCATCGACGACCGCGTGACGAAACCCCGCCTGACGCAACCCATCGAAAGCGGCGCGGACCGCCGCCTCACCCTTGGCGACCGTCTCATACAAGACAAGACCGACGCGGCCCGCGCTCTGGCGTTGCAGGACGCGCACCAGCGAGGGATCGCGCATCGGTGTCAGCGGATGGTCGCGCATCCCCGATTCCGACAGGAGCACGTCACCGACAAAGAGATAACCGCGATAGATCGTCCGCCCGGCTTCCGGAAAGGCCGGACAGAAGATCGTAAAACCGGCGCCGAGCGCGTCGAGCAGGGCCTCGGCAACCGGGCCGATATTGCCCTGGTCGGTCGAATCAAAAGTCGAGCAGTATTTGAACAGGATCTGGCGCGCTCCCGCGCGCCGGAGCCAGGCGAGCGCGGCAAGGCTTTTTGCAATCGCCTCGGCGACCGGGGCCGTGCGGCTCTTCAGCGCGACCACGACCGCCTCGGCGTCGGGTACGGCCGCCCCGGCGGGCGGCACATCGACGAGTTGCACCGTGCGCATCCCGCCCCGCACCAGCGTGTTGCACAGATCGGTGGCGCCGGTGAAATCATCGGCGATCGCGCCCAACAGCACGCCCATCGTGTCCCTCCGCTCGCCGGTTCTCGCGGCCGGCTGCCAACAGCCTATCGGCCCGGCCCGCCCGGCGCAAACGGCGGATCGTGGCCGCTGCGAAAATGGCTTGGTTTCTTTATAGGAATCGATATTGTGAAACTGTGAGAGACATCACTATTTCACTCGACGAGGAAACGTATCGACGGGCGCAGATGATCGTCGCGGAGCGGCACGTCTCCCTCTCTGCGCTTATTGAGCAGTATCTCGCGGACCCCAACCCTATCCTGATAAAGCAGATCCTCGCGGGCCGGGCTCCCGGCGAGAATAAGCAACTAAAGCAAGAAGAAGTCACGGAGCGGGAAACGTATGTCCTTGAGCTCATCAAGCTGGGCCTTAAGGTGTTGGCCTCTGAGGGTCTCAGAGGGTCGGCCTCCGGCGAGAGTGAGCGCCTGAAACAGGAGGAGCGAGCGCTGCGGAAGCGGGTGACAGCGTTTCGGGCATCCGACCGCCTGCCCCGCGACGACGTGCACGACCGAGCGAGGTAAGCCTGTCGCACTTCCTCGATACAAACATCCTGCTCTATTCGATCAGCCGCGATCCGGCGGAGGCGGCCAAGCGGGAGCGCGCGATTGCGCTCCTCGATCGCGACGACGGCACCCTCTCGGTCCAGGTCCTCCAGGAGTTCTATGTTCAGGCAACGCGGCCGACCCGCCCCGATCCTCTGCCGCACGATATCGCTGTTGGGCTGATCCGCACCTGGACCCGTTTCCCGATCCAGGACATCAACCTCGCGATCGTCTTTGCCGCCTTGGAGATCAGCGCGGCGCGCGGCTTCTCATACTGGGACAGCGCCATCATCGCCGCCGCCCATGCGCTCGGATGCCGAGAACTCTATTCCGAGGATTTGACGCACGGCCAACAGGTGAACGGCGTCACGATCCTCAACCCGTTCCGCTGAGATGAGCGCGCCGGCTCTTGTCTTCGGCTGCGCGGCGGGAAAGAGTAGGCGGTTTCGAGCGGGAGGGTGCCGATGCCAAAATTCGCCGCCAATCTGAGCTTTCTGTTTCAGGAGATCGAGTTTCTCGCCCGCTTTGAGGCCGCCGCCCGCTGCGGCTTCAAGGGGGTGGAGTTTCTTTTTCCCTACGATCACCCGCCCGCGGCCATCGCCGAGCATCTGCGCCGTAACGGCCTCACGCAGGCTCTTTTCAACATGCCGCCGGGCGACTGGACGGCGGGCGAGCGGGGCCTTGCGGCTCTGCCCGGACGCGAGCGCGAGTTTCGCGACGGCATCGGAAAAGCGATCGAATACGCCAAGGCGACCGGGTGCCGCACCCTGCATGCGATGGCCGGGTTGTGGCCGCAGGAAAAGGAGCACGCCGAGGGGTTTGCCGTCTATGCCGAAAACCTGCGCCACGCCGCCGACCGGCTCGCCGCGGACGGCCTCACCCTTGTCATCGAGCCGATCAACACCCGCGACATCCCCGGCTACTTTCTTAATACGACAAGCGAGGCCGCAGCGGTCCTCGACCGGGTCGGCCGCCCCAATCTGAAGATCCAGCTCGATCTTTATCATGTGCAGATCATGGAGGGCGACCTGGCAACGCGCATGAGGGCGCTTTTGGGCCGCTACGCGCATGTGCAGATCGCCAGCAACCCGGGGCGCCACGAACCCGATGTCGGCGAGATCCACTACCCGTTTCTGTTCGATCTCTTTGATGAACTCGGCTATGACGGCTGGATCGGCTGCGAGTATCATCCAAAGGGCGCGACGGCCGCCGGGTTCGGTTGGGCCGCCCGATACGGCATAAGGGGCTGAACCGTGCGCGCCGTCATTACCGGCGGCTGCGGCTTTCTCGGCCGCCGCCTTGCCGAGCGCCTCCTGGCGCGCGACGATCTCACCGAACTCGTGCTGTTCGACAATGCCGCCCCGGCGTTGCCGCTGCCGGAAGACAGGCGGCTTCGGCTCGTCACCGGCGACATCGCCGATCGTCGGGTGTTGCGCCGCATTGTCGTCCCGGGCACTGAGGCGGTTTTTCACCTCGCCGCGGTGGTCAGCGCCGAGGCCGAGGCCGACACTGATCTCGGCTATCGCGTCAATCTCGACGGCACCCGCGCCGTGCTCGACGCCTGCCGCGCGTTGGGCAGCCGGCCGCGCGTGGTCTTTGCCTCCTCGCTCGCGGTCTATGGCGGCAACCTGCCCGAGCGGGTCGGCGAGGACACGCCGCTCACGCCGCAATCCTCCTACGGGACACAGAAGGCGATCGGCGAACTCCTGGTCAACGACTATACGCGCAAGGGCTTTATCGACGGGCGGGCGCTGCGTCTGCCGACCGTCGTGGTGCGGCCGGGACGGCCAAACCGGGCCGCCTCGACCTTTGCCTCCTCGATGATCCGCGAACCGCTCTCCGGATACGAAGCGGTCTGCCCGGTCGCTCCCGAGACGGTGATGGCGCTGGCCTCGCCGCGCTGCATCGTCGCCGCTTTGGCTCACGCCCTTGATCTGCCGGGTGACGCCCTTGGCCTCAACCGGTCGCTGCAACTGCCGGGTTTTTCGGTCTCGGTCGGCGCGATGGCGGAAGCGGTGCGCCGCGCCGGCGGCACAGAGGCGCACGCCCGCATCCACTGGCGCCCCGACCCGGTGATCCAGACCATCGTTGGCGGCTGGCCGCGCGCCCTCGCCGCGGAGCGCGCCGAAGCGCTCGGTTTTGCTGCCGATTCCGGCATCGACGAGGTCGTCGCCGCCTTTGTCGAGGACGATCTCGCCATGCAAAAAGCGCTGGTCGGCTAGCGCACTCGCACAGCGCCGCGGCATGGCGGGGGAGTGGCTGCACGTCTGGTCCGGGATGACCCTTTCCGCATGGCTGCGCCTGCTGCGGCGCAACCGTTTTGCGGTCTCGCCGGCGCGGTTGCCGCGCGCCGCGCTGATGACCGCCGCGGCGCTCGGCAACTCCTATTTTGCCCGAATGCAGGAGCGGCGCTATGGGCGGCGGATTGCCGGGACCGGGTTGGCCGCGGCGCCGCTGTTCATCATCGGGCACTGGCGCTCCGGCACGACCTTTCTGCACGAGTTGCTGGCGCTCGATGAGGGCTTTCTGTGGCCAAATGCCTATGAATGCTTTGCTCCGGGTCATTTTCTGGTGACGCAAGGCTGGGGGCGGCGGCATCTTGCGCGCTATTTGCCGGCAACGCGGCCGATGGATGCGATGGCGTTCGGGTTTGACCGGCCGCAGGAGGACGAGTTTGCGCTTTTGAACCTCGGCCTCGGTTCGCCATACGAAACTCTCGCCTTTCCCAACCGCCGGCCGGGCGGCGCCGAATACCTCGATCCGGCCCGCTTGAGCGATGATGAGCGCGCGGCATGGCGGAGCGGATTGCTGCATTTCCTGCGCGCGGTCCAGCTTCGCG
Source organism: Allostellaceae bacterium (assembly GCA_050730055.1). Lineage (GTDB taxonomy): Bacteria > Pseudomonadota > Alphaproteobacteria > ATCC43930 > CGMCC-115725 > AP-15. The sequence goes on along the minus strand of JBOHMF010000003.1, from coordinate 5,004 downwards.
CCGAGCGCCGGGACCCGGCCGCAGCCAAAAAGCGGATGCTGCTCAAATCGCCGACTCATACCGCGCGCCTTGCCGTGCTGCGCGCGCTGTTCCCCGATGCGGCCTTTGTCCATTTGGTCCGCGACCCCTACGAGCTCTTCGCTTCGACACGGCGGTTGTGGGTGGTGCTGTTTGCGCGCGAGGGGTTGCAGACGCCGCGGCTCGGGGTCTTGAAAGGCGGTGTCCCCGCTCTCGACGATTACATCTTTGCCATGCTGGATCGGCTTTATTGCGATTTTTCGCAGCAGGCGGCTCTGATCCCGGCGCGGCAGTTCTGCGAAGTTCGCTACGAGGATCTCGCCGCGCGCCCGCTCGACACTCTCGAATTTCTCTACGACCACCTCGCTCTCGGAGATTTTTCGGCAATGCGCGGAAAGATCGAAAGGCATCTCGCCGGTCTCGACCATGTGCCCAACCGGCATTGCCTGAGCGCCGAGGAGAAAACCGAGATCCGCCGCCGCTGGTCCGCCTATTTCGACCGCTACGGGTATGGCCGGACGTAGCCTGCCGGTTCCCGCTCACCGGCTGCGCAGGTGGTGCGACACCGGGAGCGCAAACCCGGAAAGGCGCTGCCGGCAGCACGCGATCTGATGTAAAAATCATTTACATGAGGTGGGTTGTGGGCAGGAGCGGTTCGGGTCGATGAGCTGGTCGGGACGCGGGCGGGGCGGGCATCGCGGCTATCACCACGGCAATCTGCGCGAGGCGCTGATCCAGGCGGCGCTCGATCTGATCGCCGAGAAGGGGCCGGCCGGCTTCACCTTTGCCGATGCGGCGCGCTCGGCCGGGGTCAGTTCGGCCGCCCCCTACCGCCATTTCCGCGACCGCGACGCGCTGCTCGCCGATGTCGCGCGGCGCGGGTTTGAGCTGTTTGCGGCCCATCTCGACCGGGCCTGGGATGACGGCCGCCCGGACCCCTTCACCGCCTTTGAGACGCTCGGCCGTGCCTATCTCGCCTTTGCCCGTGACGAACCCGCCTATTATTCGGCGATGTTTGAGGCCGGGCTGGTCCTTGACAATGACCCGGCGCTCAACCAGGCGGCCGAGCGCAGCTTTGCCGTGCTGCGCCGCGCCGCCGAGGTCCTGTGCGCGCGCCTGCCGCCCGACCGGCGCCCGCCCGCGCTGATGGTGAGCCTCCACACCTGGGCCCTGTCGCACGGCATCGCCTCGCTGTTTGCCCGCGGCGACGACGGCCGGCGGCGCCTGCCGATGCGCCCCGAAGAACTGCTCGAAGCCGGTATGCTGCTCTATCTGCGCGGTCTCGGGATCACCGCTCAGCCGGCCGGACCAAAAGGGTGACATGAGGGCGCTTGACAGCAGCCCGGGTCGGTTTTATGTGAATGTTAGTAACATTCACATGGAGCCTGCCATGAACCGTCTCACCGCGCGTCTCGACGATTTCGGCACGGCGGCATGGATCGGGCTGACGGTGCTGAGCTTTCTGTTGTTTTGGCCGCTTGGCCTCATTGTGCTCGGATTTCTGATCGGGAGTGGACGGATCATGTGCTGGACCGAAGGGACGGGAGTGCGCTGGCAGCGGCGCCTTGACCGCATGCAGCGGCATATGGAGCGCATGCAGAGGGCGGCCGGGCGCTGGGGCTGCGGCGCCCGCGCGGGTTATCGGCCGGTGACCGGCAACCGCGCGTTTGACGAATATCGGGCCGAGACCCTACGCCGGCTCGAAGACGAGCAGCGCGAGTTCATGGCATTTCTCGACCGCCTGCGTCACGCCAAGGACAAGGCCGAGTTTGATCAGTTCATGGCCGAACGCCACCAGCCGCAGGGCCCCGCGCCGCAGCCGCAGGAAATCTAGGCAGCCCCTTGGAACTCGACTTTGGCCATTTCAATGGATGCCATGCAGCATAGCAGAGCGCCTGGGCAATGGCTTTGTGGAGCGCCGGCCTGAGTTTTTGCTCCTCCGCTGGGGAATGGGATGTGAAGAAACCCTGTTCCTGCCAGAACTGTCGCCGGACAGCGGCAAGCGTGTCGGCGAAGGTCGGATGCGGCTTGTGATACCAAGCGGCGGTCGCGACCACCTGGTGAGCTTTGGGGGCGAGGCGAGCGGCGAGCAACATCACCAGCGAAAACAGTGCGCGTAGGCACGGGGTGGTGCGGGCGATAGCCAAGTCCGACCATTGCCGCCGGGTCTCGACCCCGAGGTGGTCGCGGACCTCGCGGCCCTTCGCCAGGCTCAGGAGTGACCTTGACCTGCCAGCGCCGGACAGACCAGATGAGGATCTGCAACGGCTCGCGCGCGGGAGGGCACGGCGCGGCACGCGCGGGTCCCTCCCGTTCGCTACCTGGACAACCCTGTTCCACCGCCGCCAGGGGGGCCCTTTTGCGGTTCTTCCGCATTTTCGGTGCAGCTTGATGAAAGAGGCGGCGCGAACGCACGTATTAACGGGACGCCTCTCCTCTTTCGTGATCCGCCCTGTTTCCAAGATCGTTGTCATCGCTGGTCTCGTCTGGCTGGACGGTTGACCAGCTTGTGCCCGCCCCTGATCGCATCCTCCTCCTTGCCCGATCGCGCAGCGCCGGCGCCGCTTGTCCATCCCGTGGGGGCATGCGCACCCGCACGCACAGCTCCTATTGACGGTGTCTGGCCGATCTGCCGTGGCGAGGGCGTGTCGTCGCTCTGCAGGTCCATGGCCAGAAAGGGCGGGATCAGCCCGCGCCGGGACGGGTGCAGGCTTCATGGCCGCGCGCAGCCTTCCGGCTTGAAAATGCGGCGCGTCGAAGCCGGGAAGCGGAGCAGCCGATCAGCCGGCCGGATCGGCCGGCGCACCAGTTCGCCGCCGCAATTGGGGCAGCGGCCGCCGAGCGCGCCTTCCGCGCAGCCGCGGCAAAAGGTGCACTCAAAGGAGCAGATCCGGGTGTCGGGCGAGTCGGGCGGCAGATCCCGGTCGCAGCACTCGCAGTTGGGCCTCAGTTCGAGCATCGGGTGTTATCCTCACACTCAGCGCGCCGCATGCTGCGTGAGACGGTTGCACCTGGCGAGGGGCTTTCGCTATGACAGGCGGATCACCTTCAGCAAAGAGCGCGATCTCCATGCCCGATAATCCGCCGGTTCGCCTGATCGGCATGTCCGGCAGTCTGCGCAGCGGCTCCAACTCGAACGCGGTGCTCGCCACCTTGCGCGACATTTTCGCCGAACGCGCCGCGCTCGACCTCTATGACCTGGCGCCGATCCCGCCCTACAACCAGGACCTTGAGGGCGACAAGCGCCCGCCGCGGGTCAGGGCGATGATCGCTGCGATCGCTGCGAGCGACGGTCTGGTGCTGTGCGCGCCGGAGTTCAACCACAGCATCCCCGGGGTTTTGAAGAATGCGCTCGACTGGACCTCGCGCCCCGCCTTCGCCTCGGTGATGGCAAAGAAGCCGGTGGCGGTCATGGCCACCTCGCAAGGCCCCTTGGGCGGGGCGCGCTGTCTCGAACACCTGCGCGTCGCGCTCGATTCGATGCTGGCGCGGATCGTCCTGGCACGCGAGGTCATCATAACCCAGGCCGGCAGCAAGATCCGCGACGGACGGCTCATCGATGAGATGTCGCTCGGCTTTGCCTGCGGGGCGATGGAGGCGCTGTTGCGCGAGATTGCCCTGTGGCGGGAGTTCGACCATGCGCGCCCATAGCAAAGGCCCATAGCAAAGGATTGCGAAAATGCCGAGCGAGGAAGCCGTCCTGTGCGCGCTCGACGCCCGCGGCGTCGCCACGCTGACGCTCAACCGACCGGCGGTCAACAACGCCTACAACGATGCGCTGATCGAGGGGCTGTGCGGGGCTTTTGCCCGGCTCGCCGGCGCGCCGGGGTTGCGCGCCGTCGTCCTGCGCGGGGCCGGGCGCCATTTTCAGGCCGGCGCCGATCTTTCTTTTCTGCAACAGTTGCGGCAGGCGACGCCGGAGGACAATCTCACGTTCTCGCGGCGCACCGTGGCCGCGATCGAAGGGTTGCGCGATTTTCCGCAGCCGAGCGTGGCGCTCGTGCAGGGCGGCTGCTTTGGCGGCGGGATCGGGATTGTCGCCGCCTGCGATATCGCGCTCGCGGCCGAGGATGCCGTCTTTGCCCTGACCGAGGTGCGCTGGGGCATCACCCCGGCACCGATCCTTTCGGTGCTCGCCCGCCGGATCGGCCCGCGCGCGCTCGGGCGCTGGGCCCTGACCGGCGAGCGCTTTGATGCGCGCGAAGCGCTGCGCATCGGGCTGGTGCACGAGATCGTCCCGGCCGCCGATCTGGCCGAAGCCGGCGCCCGCGTTGTCGAGCACATCCTGATGGCCGCGCCCGAGGCGGTGGCGATGACCAAGCGTCTTGTCGCCGAGGCGGCCGTGACCCCCGATACCCCGGCCTTGCGCGAGCGCATTATCGCGGAAGCCGCCGAACGCCGCCGCCTGCCGGAAGCCGCCGAGGGTCTCTTGAGCTTTGCCGAAAAGCGCAAGCCGAACTGGTATCCGGGATAGGCAGGGGAAAGCCGCTACCCGGCGGCTGCGACCGGCTTTTCGTTGACGCAGCGCAACAGCCGCCAATAGCCGAACAGATTGCTCGGCTCGATCTGGCGGACCGCAAGGCCGCTGTCGCGGCAGAACGTGTCGAGCGGAAAATCGGCGTGAAAGCCGATATGGCGGGCGAGATGCGCGAGGCGCTTTTCCATCCAGCGCAGAAGCGGGTTCTCGCTGGTGAAATGATTGACCAGCACGATCGTCCCACCGGGGATGCACACCCGCCGCATCTCCGCCGCAAAGCGGGCCGGGCTGGGAACTACGGAGGCGACATAGAGCGCCAAGACCGCGTCAAAGGAATTGTCGGAAAATTCGAGGTTCTCCGCATCCATCACGTGGAGCCCCTCGACATGGGCGAGGCGGTCCTCCTCGGTGCGGCGGCGCGCCTTGGCCAGCATCTCGGCCGAGATGTCGATCCCCGTCACCCGCGAATCCGGCCGGAAATGCGGCAGGGACAGCCCGGTTCCGACACC
>JBOHMF010000002.1:0-43000 GCA_050730055.1 Allostellaceae bacterium | reverse complement strand
GCCGCACTGCGTGCCCGCGGCGCCGGCCGGCTCGTGTTCCTGCTGCAACCGCTGGTGATTGGCGCGGCAAGCGCGGCCGGGCTGGCCGGACCCGGGCTGTCGCTGCTGTCGCCCTGGCGTTTTGCCGGTGCGCTGCTGTCCGCTTGCGCCGCCGCCGCCGCCATTGTCCGGATCGGTGCGGTGACGGGGACGCGGCGGGCGCGGCAGGAGCGCATGGCCGCGGTGATCCCCCTCCTCGCCACCGCGCCCACCGCGCGGGATCATCCCGCGGCGCCGATCGCGCATGTCGAGACCCTCGCGCTCGACCGCGTCTGGTTCGGATATGCCGAGGTGCGCCCGATCCTGCGCGGGGCTAATCTGACGGTCCGGCGCGGCGAGATCGTCGCCCTCTTCGGCTCCGGCGGCAGCGGCAAGACGACGGTGCTGCGGCTCCTGGCGGGGCTGGCGGAGCCGTGCCGCGGACGGGTCCTGGTCAATGGCTGTGCGCTGGCGATGCTCGATCCGGAGGACTTCCGGCGCCGCATCGCCCTTGCCGCAGAGGAGGATCAGGACTTTCTGCCGGCGACCCTGCGCGCCGCCATTGTCGGCGCCCGGCCGCTGTCGCTCGACGCGGCGACCGCGGCGGCCCGGCTCGCCGGTCTCGGCCCGCAGATCGCCGCGCTGCCGATGGGGATGCACACGCTGATCGTCGCGGGCGCCGCTCCGGACGGGCTGGTGCAGCGGCTGATCATCGCCCGTGCGCTCGCGGCGCGGCCGGAGCTGCTGCTTCTCGACGACGTGCTGGCGGCGCTCGCACCGGACGCCTGCAAACACCTGCTGGGCGGGTTGCGGGGGTGCGGAATGACGGTCGTGCTGACCGCCCGCGACCCGGCGCTGGCGCTCCTGGCCGATCGCGTGCTGCACCTCAGAGGCGGCCGGATCATCTCCTGAGAAGAGCGAGACAGAGGAGAGCCGCGACAACGAAGAGCATCACGGCCGCGCCCGTGATCCAGCGCCGGGCGGCGGACAGCGTCACCGCAGCATCGAGCCGTTCCTGCTGGGCGCGCCGGTCGAGCGCCTCCCGGCGAAAGATCTCCTCGGTATCGCGCTCGCTCAACATGCGCTCGCTCAACATTGGGCGCCCATGCTCCGGCGCCGCACCCTCGGCCGCTAGGCCTCGGCAAGCTTTTCCTTGACCCAGGCGGTGATCTCCCGCACGAGCGAGGGCTTGATCGGCGCGGCCTCGGCGCGATCCTGGGGAGCGTCCGCCGGCTTCAGTTCGTGGCCGACGCGCGGGACGATCAGGAGATCGTGGTCATCCGCCGCCCGCTCGCTCAAGGCGGCGTCGAGAGCGAGCGCATCGTCGCGGGCGGAGACCTGCGTGTCTGCCGTCCCTTCGACGACCAGGACCGGGCCGGGAAACAGCTCTGCCAGCTGCGCCGGGTCGATGCGCATGAACGATTGCCAATACTGGCCCAAGCCGGGCCGGTAGAGCAGCTTGAGCGCCTGGGGAACGTTGTCGGGAATCTGGCCGGTCTCGGCAACTTTCTGCTGGATGTGCTCGGCGGTTTCGAGAACCTGCTCGGCCTTGCCGGGGCTTAGACCTTTCTGCTTCAGGAGTCGCGCGATCTGCTGATTCAGGACCTCGCTCACCGGCCGGCCCGGGGTCGAGGCCAGGACGAGCGCCGCCGGCGTCTCGCCGGCGTCGAGCAGCCGACGCGCCGCGGCGAGCGCGATCACCCCGCCCTCGCTGTGGCCGAAGATGCCGACCCGTTGCGGGTCAATGCCCGGTTGGTCGCGCAGAAACCGCCAGGCGGCGGCGGCGTCATCGACAAAATTGTCCCAATCGACAAAATCGGCGCGCGCACGCGGATCTTTGGGCATCTCACCCTTGTTGGCGTCCACGCCACGCTTGTCGCAGCGCAGCGAGGCGATGCCGGCCGCGGCGAGCGCCTCGGCGATCTGTTTTTCGAGATCGGTCGCAAACACGCCGGGGATGTTGCCGTCGCGGTCCACCGGGCCGCTCCCTTGCAGCAGCAGCATGGCGGGAACCCGGGGCGGGCGGACCAGCGTGCCGCCGAGCGGAAGCCCTTCCTTGCCGGAGGCGACGACCTCCTGCTCGCGAATCGCAACCCCGGAGGACAGAGCGAGGGAGGAGTCGCCGAGATCGCCGTGATCCTTGTCGCCATCCATGCCGCCGCGATCCTTTTCAAATTCAAAGAACTCGGAATTTGCCTCAACTGTCGCACATACGCAAACGAAGCATAAGGCATCGGGTTCCGATTTGCCCGGCCCGGACCGATACGATCCCGGCGAGAAAAAATATGTTCTGGCAACCCGGCCGCAATGACATTATACTTGCCCGCGAGAATTCTGGGGTTTCACAAGCCGCCGGAATAACGACAAAAACAGCCTGCTCCGGGCCGGTAGATACCGCTGTCATCAGCTGGAACCGATAGGTTAGAGCAAGATGCGCAAAGTACTCTTTCTGTTTGGTGAGCTGCGCGACAGCGATGTCGATTGGTTTGCCCGAGTCGGGCGTCGCCTCACCCTCGAATCTGGCCAATTTCTGATGCATCAGGGCCAGGAAGATGAGCATGTCTATATCGTGCTCGAAGGCGAGCTGAATGTTTCCGTCACCGGCATCGGCCAGATCGCGCAACTCGGAGCGGGCGAGATTGTCGGCGAAATGTCGTTTGTCAGTTCGCTGCTGCCTTCTGCTGACGTGATCGTGCAAACACCGTGCCGAATCCTCGTGGTCCCGCGCCAGGTCTTGCGGGCGCAGATCGAGGACGATCACGAATTCGGACTGCGATTCTATCGTGCGCTGGCCGTGTTTCTCGCCGACCGTCTGCGCGGTACGGTGCAGCGGTTTGGCTATGGGGCCTATGATCGCGCCGATCTCGAACCGCCGGTCCACGAGCTCGATGACAATGTGCTCGATACGGTCTATCTCGCGGGGCTGCGTTTTGAACGCCTCGTCAATCTCCTCGCCACTCCCTCATAAGCTGGCGCTCCCGAACGGGCAGGAATCGGTCGGATGTATTGCGATGTGAGTCTCATTGCCTCGCTGGCTGCGCTCGAACACAATTGGCAGACGGTGAGGCGGGAACTCGACGCCCTTGATCTGGCCAGTTTTCGCGCCTGGCCGGAGCGGCAGATCTACACGAATGACGGCTGGAAGGTCTTCGGCTTTTTTGCGTTCGGGCGCCCGCTTGAAGAGAATTGCCGGCGTTGCCCCGAGACGACACGGGTGCTGCAGTCGCTGCCGGGCATGGTCACCGCCGGGTTCTCGCGGCTCGCCGCCGGATCGCGCATTCTGCCGCATTGCGGGTACGAGGGCTATTCGGGCACCTATCTGCGCGCTCATCTCGGGGTGGTGGTGCCGGCGAATGCCGATTGCGGTTTGACGGTGGGCGGCGAGACGCGGCGGTGGCAGGAAGGCAAGTGCCTGCTGTTTGACGATTCGTCCGAGCATAGCGCGTGGAATCACGGGCCGGGCGACCGCATCGTGCTGCTCGTCGATCTGCGCAATCCCGACCGCCCGGAGAAACCGGGGCAGGATTGGGCGCTGAGCCTGGAGGTGTTGTGCGAACTGGCGCCGCTCCTGGGTCTCGATCCCTTTGGATGACGTGTGCGCGCCTGACCTTGCCGGGAGTGCGGGGGATTGCGCAAACCGGATCGAGCCGTACTGAAGCGCTGCCGATGGGGGATCGGGGGACCAGATGCGCGGTTGTTTCCGCGACAAACCAGGGCATACCGGCGGAAGACGGCACCTGAGAGCGGCGTTTCCGCTGCTCCTTCTCGTGCTCTTTGCGCCCGGCCTCGCGCACGCGGCCGGCGCCGCTCCCGCGCCGGCGAACCCGGCGGCGGTGATCGCGCAACTGTTCAAGACGCCGGATGCGTCCAGGTCTCTTCTGGCGCCCAACCTTGCCGGTACCGCCGCGACGCGCCTCGCGGCCGTCGCGCAGCAGCTTGACAGCCGCCTCGGCGCGGTCGATGGCGTCGATTACATTGCCGTCAACGGGCAATACCGGATCCGGTTTGCCAAGGCGCTGGTCTTTGTCACCGCCGGGTTTGATCCGCAGATGCGCCTGACGAGCTTTCGCATCCTGCGGGAGGCGCCACGGCTCCGCTCGCTGAGCCAAGGCGAACGGCTCGTCGCCGGTCTCGGCGACAAGACCGCCTTCTTGATCGAAAAAAACGGCAAGGATCTTGTCGCGGTCGGGGCGGATACGCCGCTCGCCGTCGGCTCCGCCTTCAAGCTTTCCGTCATCAACGCCCTGGCCGACGCGGTGCGCGCAGGGCGGCTGTCCTGGTCGCAGGTGGTGCCGCTGCGGGTGAAATGGCGGACCTTGCCGACCGGCATTCTGCAGACCTGGCCGGCCAATGTTCCGGTGACGGTCGAGACGCTGGCGGGTCTGATGATCTCGCTCAGCGACAATACGGCGGCGGATGCGGTGATGGATCTCGTCGGCCGCCCGGCGATCGAGAAATACGCCTACGGCAACACGCCCATCCTGACGCCGGGCGAATATTTTGTGCTGAGCAGCGACCAGGAGGCTGCCGTGCGGCAGCGCTTTCTCGCCGCCGCTCCGGCCGAGCGAACAACGATTCTCCAATCGATCGCCTCCGATCCCGTGCCGCAGGTCGGAGAGATCGGCGGCGTCAGCCCCTCGCCGCTTGAATGGCACTATACGGCGCGGCAGTTGTGCACACTGATCGAGCGCGTCCATGCCTTGCCGGTGATGCAGATCAACCCTGGCGTCGCGGCGCCTTCCGACTGGTCCGAGATCGCCTTCAAGGGCGGCTCCGATCACGGCGTCTTTAATGTGACCACGCGCCTCACCCCCGCCTCCGGCCCGCCCTACTGCCTGTCCGTCACCCTCAACAGCGCGCACGCGCTCAATGACACCAGGATCGTTTCGGTCCTGACCGGGCTGGTCTTCTTTCTGCACGACAAGTCACCGTAAGGAAAGGGTCGCGTCATGCCCGACCAGATGACGCCGACCGGGTTTCGCGCCGAGGCGCTGAAGCGGCTGCAGAATCCGGATCAGCTCGACACACTGTTCTCACTGACCTCGCCGATCGGGTGGGTGTGCGCGATCGTCGCGGTGATCATCGTCGCGGCGCTGATCCTCTGGGGGTTTTTTGGCGAATTGCCGTTTCAGGTTTACGGCATGGGCATGGTGCTGCAACAGGGCGGCAAGCTTTACAGTGTGCCGGCGCCGACCATGGGGAATATCGACCGGCTCTTTGTCAAGGTCGGCGACACGATCAAGAAGGATGGCAAGATCGCAGAGCTGAGCCTGCCCAGCCAGGTGGCGCAGCGCGAGGGCGCGCAGCGCTCGCTCGACAACCTGCGCCAGCTCTACAAGGACCAGTCGGCGATCGCGACCAAGGAAATCGCGCTGCGGCGCCAGTCGACCCGCGAGCAGATCGTCACGCTCCAGAAGCAGATCGCCGAGACCCGGCAGCACCTCGCCTTTTTGCAGAACTACTATCACGTCCAGCAGAGCGAGTTGCAGGTTGGTTTTGTGACCACCCAGCAGGCGGAACAGACACAGACCCAGATCAGCTCAGCACTGCAGACGATCCGCAATTCCTCGGACCAGATCTCCCAGGCGCAGACCTCGCAGATCGACTTTGAGGACAGTCAGGCCAAGTCGCTCGCCCAGATCCAGTCGCAGATCATCTCGGCTGAGAATACGCTCAACAACCTCACGGTCACGATCAACACGAACCAGATTGTCACCGCGCCGGTCACCGGCACGGTGATCGAGGTCTCGACCAAGCTCGGCGCCGCGGTCAACACCGGCGCCGAACTGGTGCAGATCAAGGAAGCCGGTGAACACCTCCAGGTCGCCGCCTACCTGCCGGTGACAACCAGCAAGACGGTGGAGCCCGGCATGCTCGCGCTGGTCAGCCCGACAACGGTAGAGAGCAGCATCTACGGCTCGATCCGCGGCCGCATCGTCTCGGTCAGCGATCTGCCGAGCAGCAAGGCCGCGGTCGAGGATGTCCTCGCCAACGACACAGTCGTCTCGCAGATGCTCTCAAACGGCCCGGTGATCGCCGCCCAGGTCAGCCTCGATCTCGATCCGAAGACAACCAGCGGCCTCGCCTGGACCTCGTCCTCCGGGCCGCCGTTCCGGGTCAGCGCCGGCAGCCTTGCCTCGGTCAGCGTCACCGTCATGCGCGACCGGCCAGTCGATCTCGTGGTTCCGATCTATGAAACGTGGATTGCCGGTCCCTAGAGTGCGCTCGCTCTTCAAGCGGAAGAGCGAGGGCCAGCCCCGTCCGCGCTTCCCGCGGCGGCGCACCCCGAGCGTCCTGCAGATCGAGGCGGTCGAGTGCGGCGCGGCCTCGCTCGCGATGATCCTGGGATATTACGGCCGGTGGGTGGCGCTCGAAGAGTTGCGCCACACCTGCGGCGTCTCGCGCGACGGCGCCAAGGCGGCGAACATCATCAAGGCGGCCCGCTCTTTTGGCATGGAAGCCAAAGGGATCCGCGCCGATCTCGATGAAGCCTTTATGCTGCGCCGCCCTTTTATCGCCTTCTGGAACTTCAACCACTACGTCGTGGTCGAAGGGGCAACCCGGCGCCGCGTGTTTTTGAACGATCCGGCCGCCGGCCCGCGCGCGGTGACGATGGCGGAATTTCGCGGCAGCTTTACCGGCGTCGTCCTCGATTTCCGGCCGGGTCCCGATTTCAAAAAGGGCGGCGAGCGCAACCGTCTGACGCGGGCGCTGTCCGGCCGCCTCGGCGGCACCCGGACGGCGATCGGCTATCTGATGCTGGTCACGTTGCTGCTGGTGGTGCCAGGGTTTCTCGCGCCGGCGTTCACCAAGACCTTTATCGACGACATCCTGACCCGCGGCTTTAACGACTGGCTCCTGCCGCTGACCCTGGCGGTCCTGCTCACCGCGGTGTTCAACGGCCTCTTCACCTTGTTGCAGCAGCGCACCTTGCTCAAGCTGCAAAACCGCTTCTCGATCGCCGCCGCCTCGCAGTTCTTCTGGCGCGTGCTGCGGGTCCCGGTCGATTTCTACGCGCAGCGCTTTATCGGCGACATCGCCTCGCGCGTCCAGTCCGTCCAGCGGGTCTCGCAACTGCTGTCGGGACCGTTGCCGACAAATCTGGTCAACTGCATGACTGTCGTTTTCTATGCGCTGATCATGCTGTTCTACAGCGTGCCGTTGACCGTGGTCTCGGTGCTGGTCATGGGGATCAATCTCGGCGTGGTCCGCCTCGTCCGCCGCAAGCGCAGCGATCTCAACCGCGTCTCGCTCAATCAGATGGCGCGCGTCAACGGCGCCTCGATCGCCGGGCTGCAGGCGATCGAGACGCTGAAGGCGACCGGAACCGAGAATGACTTCTTCAATCTGTGGTCCGGCTATCAGACGCGCGCCCTCAACAGCACACAGGAACTGGGCGTCTATTCGGCCGCGCTCAGCGCGATGCCGGCCTTTCTCAACTCTATGACATCGGCGCTGGTGCTGGGTTATGGCGGGTATCTGATCATCAAGGGCTATCTGACGATCGGCGGGCTGGTCGCGTTTCAGGGGCTGATGGGGCAGTTCAGCTCGCCGGTGTCGCAGCTCGTCAATTTTGGCGGTCAGCTTCAGGAGGTCGAAGGCGATCTCAACCGCCTCGATGACATCATGAAGCAGGGCGAGGACCCAATGCTCGCCACCGAGCAACTGGCCGTGCCGACCGAAGGGCACGCTGCCCGCAAACTCAGCGGCCATATCGAGCTGCGCGACATCGCCTTTGCCTACAGCCCGCTCGACCCGCCCTTGATCAAGGACTTCAATCTGACGATCGAGCCCGGGCAACGGGTGGCGCTGGTCGGCTCCAGCGGGAGCGGCAAGTCGACGGTTGCCAAGCTGATCCTCGGCCTCTATCAGCCGACTACGGGGGAGATCCTGATGGACGGCATGCGCCTCGATCAGATCCCGCGCCCGATCTTCACGGCATCGCTGACGGCGGTGACGCAGGAGAGCTATACGTTTCAAGGCACCATCGCCGACAATCTGAGCATGTGGGACACGACAGTCACGCGGGATGCGATCGTGCGCGCCGCGCGCGATGCCTGCATCCATGACGACATCGCCGCGCGGGCCGGCGGCTATGGCAGCGACATGGCCGAGGCCGGCGCCAATTTCAGCGGCGGCCAGCGCCAGCGGGTCGAGATCGCGCGGGCTCTGACGCGCGACCCGACCATCCTCGTTCTCGATGAGGCTACCTCGGCGCTCGATTCGCTGACCGAACAGCGGATCGACGACAACCTGCGCCGGCGCGGCTGCACCTGCATTCTGGTGGCGCACCGGCTCAGCACGATCCGCGACTGCGACGAGATCCTCGTCCTCGATCGCGGCCGGATCATCGAACGCGGGACGCATGACAGCCTGATGGCCCAAGCGGGCCGCTATGCAGCACTGGCCTCGACGATGGGTTCGTGATGGCCTACGCCGAATCCCTCCCCGCCCCGCCGGATCTGGCCGCGCCCGATCCGCTCGACCCGGTCCGGGCGACGGTCGCAGCGCTTGGCGCCGCCGCGGCGGTGCGGCAGCTCGGCGCCAACCAGCCGTTCTCGGCCAGTGCCGGCGGCCGGGTCTGGCTTGTCCTCTCGGGAGCGGTCGATCTGTTTCTGATCGCGAACGCTGCCGGGGGCGATGGTGCGGTCGCCGGCGGCGAACGCCATCACCTGCTGCGGGTCGAGGCCGGCGACCTGTTTTTTGGTCTCGCTGATACGCGGCGGCTGCTCGATGTCCTCGCCGTGCCAACCATCGGCTGCGCGATCGTCGAGGAAGCGCGCGAGCGCGTTCTGGCGCTGCTCGGGCGTGAGGACGACTGCGGCGCGGCGGCCGAGCTCTTGGTCCGGCGGTGGATCGAAGAGATCACCGTGGATCACAACAACCGCACCTTGCCGGCGACGGCGATGCAGCTCGCACCCGGCCGGGACGCCGCGCTTCCCGAAGGCGCCGTCATCCTTCCCGCCGCGGAAACGGCGGTGATCACGGCGCCGGCCGATGCCCTTGCGCTTGGCGGCACGACCGAACTCGGCGAGTGGATCAGCGGCAGCGTCACCGTTCCGGTCCGCGACAATTTCTGGTTTGCGGTGCATCGCGAGATCCGACTCGCCCCGCTGAGCCTCGGGCAATGGGTGCGGCGGCCGGGCTTTGCCGACGATCTCGATTTTCTCCACGCCCTTGTGCTCGGTACGGCGACGCAAGCCGCCGTTGCCCGGCGCGCCGAATTCGCCGCGACGATCGCCCATACCCGCGCCAGTGACGAGGCAAAGTTCAACAATGCCTTGCACGGGCTTGTCAACATCGTCTCGGCCGGCAAGAGCGATCTCACCGCGGTCTCGGGAGAAGCGCTGATCGCCGCGGCCGGGCTTGTCTATGCGGCGCTCGGTGGCAGGCTGCGCCTCACCAGTGCCGAAGAGGAAACGATCGCGGCCGCGCGCGACCCGATCGGCGAGATCGGCCGCATCAGCGGATTTCTCTATCGCCGCGTGACCCTGACCGGCGAGTGGTGGCGCAACGAGCACGGCCCGATATTGACCTGGCACGGCGACGATCAGCGGCCCTGCGCGATCGTCCCCTCCCCGCACCACCACTACTGGCTCGTCGACGGCGCGACTCTCGAACGCCGCCGCCTCACCGCGGCGCTCGCCCGGACCGTCAGCAGCAACGGCTACACCTTTGTTTTGCCGTTCCCCTCCGGCAGGCTGCGGCCGATCCAACTGCTCCTGTTCGGGGCCCGCATCATTCGCGCCGACGCCTGGTGGGTGGTCGGGACGATCATCGCCACCGGGCTTCTGGCTCTGGTGACCCCGGTGGTGACCGGATGGATCATGGACCCGGTGATCCCCGAGGGCGATTTCCAGCAACTCCTGGTGCTGACGATCGCGCTCGTCGTCAGCGGCATCTCGACAACCGGTCTGAACGGCATCCAGTCGATCGCGCTGTTGCGCATCGAAGGCGCGATGAACCAGCGGATCCAGGCCGCGGTCTGGGACCGGATGCTGAAGCTGCCGGTCTCGTTTTTCCGCGGCTACAGCGTCGGCGATCTGGCCAATCGGGCGATGGGCATCGACCAGATCCGGCAGATCTTTTCGGGCACCGTCACCGCCTCGATGACGCACGGGATTTCCGGGCTGTTCAGCCTGGCGCTGATCTTCTACTACAACTGGATCCTGGGTCTGTTCGGGGTCGCCCTCGCCGTTATCTTTATCGGCATTTCCTACCCGCTCGGACGCGCCGTCCGCAAGCGCAACCGCGAGATCACCTTTCTGACCGGCAGTCTGCAGGGGCTGGTCGTGCAACTGCTCAGCGGCGTGCCGCGGATCCGCCTGTCGGGGGCGGAGCGTTCAGCCTTTGCGCGCTGGGCCGAGCGCTATGTCGATCTGACCCTCGCCACCTATCGCCAGGCCCGGCTCAACAATCTGGCCACCGTCTTCCGCTCGGTGTTCAACTATCTGGGACCGCTGACGATCTTTCTCGTGATCGGCTTTGCCACCGGCACGATCTGGGAGATCTTTCATACCAAGACGACCTGGGCCGACGAGAACCAGACAGCGATCGTCGGGTTCATTTCCGCCGGCAATTTTGTCGCCTTCACCGTCGCCTATGCCAATTTCATGCAGGCGATCTTTGGCCTGTCGCAGACCGCGCTGACCTTGCTCAACGTGTCGCCGCTCTACGAGCGGGTGCGGCCCATCCTCGAAGAGGAGGAAGAAACCCGCGACGACGCTGCGGAAGATCCGGGCCAGATCGAGGGCCGCGTCGAGGTGCGCGATGTCTTTTTCCGCTATCGGGCGGACCTGCCGCTTGTGCTGAAGGGTCTCGGCTTCACCGTCGAACGCGGGCAGTTTGTCGCGATCGTCGGACCCTCCGGCGCCGGGAAATCCTCCCTCGTCCGCCTGCTGCTCGGCTTTGACCAGCCGGAACAAGGTTCGGTCTTTATCGACGCGAAGGATGTGCGCTACCTCAACAAGCGGGCGCTGCGCCGCCAGATCGGGGTCGTTCTGCAAAACGGGCGCATCCTGTCCGGCTCGATCTTTCACAACATCACCGCGGGCGCCAACATGACGCGCGAGGATGCCTGGGAAGCCGCGCGCCTCGCCGGTCTCGACAAGGACATCAAGGCCATGCCGATGGGCATGGACACCTTTCTCAACGAGGGCGCGACGACGATTTCGGGCGGGCAGCGGCAGCGGCTGATGATCGCGCGCGCCATCGCCCGCCGGCCCAGGCTGCTGATCTTTGATGAGGCGACAAGCGCGCTCGACAACGAGAACCAGGAGATGGTGTCACGCAATCTCGAAACCTTGAAGAGCACCCGGATCGTCATCGCCCACCGGCTCAGCACGATCGTGCGCGCCGATATGATCCATGTCATCGTCAACGGCGCGGTCGTCGAATCCGGCACCTTTGACGAACTGATCGCCAAGGGCGGCACCTTCAGCGAACTTGCGCGGCGGCAGATGGCATGACCGACGAGAACGATCATCAAGCGCTGCGGATGCGATTGGGCCTTGCGGTCTGGCGCAGGATGTGCCGCCATCTCGACGGCATCGCCGTCGGCGCGACCGTCGCGGCCTGTGCCGAGGCCGGGGTCTTCGCCGCCCTCGTGCGGTCGGACGGTCCGCTCGATATCGACGCCCTGGCAGCCGTTCACGCCAGCCCGCGCGGCTATTTTCACCTCGCCCTGCGGCTCTTCGAAGAGCAGGGTTGGGTCGTGCGCCAAGGGGCCGGGGACAGCGGGCGCACAAGCGTCTGCCTGACCGCGGCGGGGCGCGCCTGGCTCGATCACATCGGGCGCTATCGCCGCTCGGCCGCGGCGCTCGACACGGCGGCGGACCTGTTTGCGGCGCTCGTCAAGGGGACCGGTTTTGACGGCCGCCGCCTTGCCGCCTTTCACGGGTCCGCGGCGGATGGGGGCGCTGTTGCCACCCGCGTCCGCGACCATCTCTGGGGTCCGCTGGCGGCGGCTGCGACCAGCGGGCTGAAGCGGTCCGGCCGTCTCGCCGACCGGGACCCGGTGGTGGCCGCCGCATTGGCCGTGCTGGAAGCGCAGGGCTGGGCCCGGCGCGAGGACGGCGCCATGATCCCGACCGAGGCCGGGCGGCTCGCGTTCGAATGGGCCGAGCAGTACGACCATGCGATCAGCTATTTCCCGACCTATGCCGCGGTCGCAGAGAGGCTGTTTCCGCCCCGCTGGCAGCCGGCACGCGCGGCTTTTGACCTCGATCATCATCTCGACCGCCGGCTCGACATCGCGTTCAGCGGCACCGTCTTCTCGCGGACCTGCCGCGACAGCTTTTTTGCCCTCGCCCTGCCGCTCTTTGACAAGCCGCCCGCGGCGGCGCAGCCGGCGGCGGTCATCGATACCGGCGCCGGAGACGGCTCGCTGTTGCGCGAACTCTATCTCGCGATCCGCGACCGGACCGGGCGCGGGCGGACGCTTGCCGCCAATCCGTTGATGATGGTCGGGGTCGAGCCGAGCGCCGTCGCCCGCGCGGTCATGGCGCAGCGATTGGCCGAGGCCGGGGTCCCAGCCATCGTGGTTGAGGGCGATATCGGCGATCCCGCGGCGATCGCCGCGCGCCTCCAGCCGCTTGGCATCGATTTTGCCGCGGCGCTGCATGTCAGCAAATCGGTGATCCACGATCGCCGCTACCAGCCGCCGACGGCTCGGCAGGAACCGTCTGCCGCCCTGCCCTGGCCGGCGTCAGACGCTGTCTTTGTCGCCGAGGATGGCGGGCTGATCGCGCACGCGGCAATGCAGGACGACCTCGTCCGTCATTTCCGCCGCTGGATACCGTGGATCAGGCGTCACGGGATGATCGCGATCGAGGCGCATACCGTCCCGGCCGCGCTGATCGCCGCGCACGAAGGCCGCAACGTGATGACCGGTCTCGATGCCAGCCACGGCTATTCGCACCAGTATCTGGTCGAGCGGCCGACCTATCTGCGCGCCGCGGCGGAAGCCGGTCTTGTCGCCGCGGCCTCGCGCGCGCTCGCCGCGGAGATGCTGGGCACGCCGATCCTTACGATCGATTACTGGCAGCCGGCGCCTGCGGCGCGTCAAAGCGCCTGATCGCGGTGCAGGCATAGGCGAACGATTCCATCCACGGCTTGACGTGGCGCACGACAAATCGGACGTGATTGCCGTAGGCCACCGGCACCGTCCAGATGCTGCGCTTCAGCGTCGTCAGCCGGTCCTGGCGCACGCCGGCTTCCCACCAGAGGTGAAGCACCCGCCCGCTGCGTTCGAGCTCCTTTGAGACAAAAGAGCAGGTCATGCGCAGCGTGTTCTCATCCAGGACGTGCGAGAACAGCCAGCCGACCACGGCATCCCCAAAAAGCAGAGCGATGCTCGTGTCGATGAGACAGTCCCGTTCGTGGCGAAAGGGGTCGAGTTCGTCGGGATACCAGCCCGGCCCGCATTGGCGCCGTTCGCGGATGGCGGCCTTCTGCGCTTCCGTCACCTCGGCCCAGCCGACGATCCGATACCCTTGCGGCAGGCGGGCAAAGGCACTGAGCGGCGAGGCGAGAATCCGCTCGGGCGTGGTCCGGCAGATGACCTGACGGATCGCCGGGCGCGACCAGCCCTGGCGCATCAGAAACCGCGCAAATCCCTGATCGTCCTCGTTGACCGTGAAGAAATGCGCACCCAGCACACAGCCTTGCGCGCGATAATGGTCTTCGAGGGTGCGCAGCAGCCTGGCGCCGATCCCCTGGCCGCGCCACAGCGGCGAGACATAGAGCGAGATCAGCTCGAACTGCCGGTTCGGGGCGGCAAAGCCAAGGCTGAGACCGATCGGGTCGGCGCCCGAGCGCGCGCCAAAAACCGCGGGCGGCGTCGGCCGCTCTTTTTCAAGCAGCGGGCGAAAGTCCGGAAAGGTGAAGGCGCTGTAGGGCGCCCTCTGATCCCTGTCGAGGAGGGCAATGGTGATCACGCAGGATAATCCTGCCGGCCTGCGTCGGGCGCCGCGGCGGGCGCGGCGCCGTATCGGCTTTTACGAGGCCGCCCGGAGCACCTGTCTGCCGATCTTTCCCGAGAGGGGGTCATCGTCAAACACGCTGAGGTCAAAGAGCCGGCGCAGGAGGGCCGCGATCTCGAACACGTCGCCGCCCGACTGAACCATCGCCGCCACGATATCGCCGGCCGTCCGGTTCCCCTTGGCAATCAGTTCGCCGAGATAGCGCACACCCAGATTGTCGTTGCGGATCGCATACTTTGTGCCGCCCGCGCCGGAGAGTTCAAACCCGTCGGCAAGCGGGTTGAACGAGAGATCGGGGCGGAAGGCGAGAATGTGCTCGCCGGTCAAATCCTCCGGCATGTGCGCCGCGATCATCGCGCTCACCACCGCGCGGAATTCCGCGGCGGTGGCAAAACGCTCTTCCGCGTAGATGCGATAGCCGAGCGGCCAGCGCTCGTTCGCCCGTGTCGGCGCGACGAGTTGCACGGTTCTGGTCATCATATTGACAAGGAAACCGCTGACGCAGGCGATCGTCGGCTGGTCGGTTTCGAGAATGGCGAGGCGTCCCGGTTTGCCGTCGCGTTCGAGCCGCTGCTTGCGCTCCATGGCACGGCCGGCATTGGCCTTGCCGGTCAGCGCGTCCTTGTTCTGCAACACCAGTTCGACGCCAAGGATCTCTTCCGCCGTGAACGCGGCATGGACCTGCTGCAGCGCCTTCAAGGTCAGCAGCGAAAAGCGGTTGCAGACAAATCGGTGCCTGCCGAAGAGGGCGAGGACCTCGCGCGTCCAGGCGAGATTTTTCAGTGGCGCCGCCGTCGTCGTCTGCGGCAGCCAGCCGACGACCTCATAGAAATCCTCGATGAATTTCGGATAGTCCGGATTGTCGCTGGGATCGGTTGCCCAGTAGCAGAAACCGGTCTCGGCGCCGGTCCCAAAAAGGTCGCTCAGCTCTGCCAGCACGGCCCGCCACAAGGTTTTGTTGGCCTCGTCATAGGGCCAATACCCCCGGAACCGCTCGGCCGAGATGCCGCAGAACCAGCAGCCGACCGAGCATCCTTCGGACAGCTCGAACGCGACAATCGGAAATGTGATTGCCCTTGCCGTCAGACCGATCTCGGAATGGCAGCGGGCGATCTGGCGCTGACGCCAGGCATGAAAGCGCGGATTTGCCGCGGACGTGTCGCCGAGATCGCGCAGCATCTCGCGGTTGCGCAGCATCTCGGTCATATAATCGTCCCACATCCTGGCGAGCGGGAACTCAGCTTCTTCTTCGGTGAAGCGGTATTTGAAGTGCGGCCGCGAGAACAGCGGCAGCATCTCGGCCGGATCGGCGTCGATACCGTATTCGTCGGCAACGGACCGCAGGTTGTCCATGTTGTCGGCAAGCTTTTTGCGGAACCCCGGATCGCCGGCGAGGCATTCCATAAAGCGCTTGACATGCGCCAGCTTGTGGAGTTCGTCCGGGCTGCGCCGGTCCCACATCTCGCGATAAAACCGCGCGGGCTCACTGATCGGTCTCGACACGAAACTCTCCCTTTCGCTGCGGGCGGATCAAAAAAGCACCGCGGGTTCGCGCCCGCAAACCGCTGGCGAACCAACCCGTTCCTTGTCGCCTCTTCCGAGGTCCGGAATTTCCCGAGCCGCTCGGGCGCGCGTTGCGGCAAGAGCTGGCAGGGCAGCCTTGCCCCTCGCGAGTGGAGGAGCAAGAGCTTGCGCCTGCCTCAATACGCGTTTGGTGTGGACCCTGTCGGGCGGTTGTTCGCTGGCCTCAGGTCGCGATGATCACGCCGACGGCGAAGACCGCGACTTCGGCCCCGGCCGCTTCCGTCGTCACCGCCGCTGCGGTTTGGACACTGACCGCCTGGGTGACATTGATGGCTGTGCTGATATTGGTCACGCTGCCACCGCCGCCGCCGCCCTTGCCGCCGGCAATCCGGTCGAGCTGTTCGTCGCTCAACTCGCGGTGCATCTTGCCTTCGATATAGGACTTGGCGTCGTTGACATCGATCGAATAGCCGTTTTTGCGGCCAAATTCGACAACCCCGGAAAGACCAAGACCGGCGGCCGATTTCTTCAGGTCGGCGAGAAGATCCGGCTTGCTTTTCAAGTCGCTGGCAAAACGATCGGCTTCTGACGCGCTCATGATCACCCCTCCTCGGGACAGTTGCGATAAAGGCGCAGCTCAGCGATCCGCGCCGCAGCATTCTGCGCGGTCGTAAACCGCCCTCGCGGGGCTCATCGGGCGTTAATAAAATCAGCCCCCCTGCACCAGCCAAGCTACAAAACACCCCCGGAACAGTCAAGCAGAACCTTGATCCGATATTGTCTCAATTTGAAGATTTCAGACTTTCCATAACAGAATCCCGCTCCCGGTCCGGTTCTCATGCCGCCCGAGGAACGGACCCGCGAGCGCAGCCCGTGACCCGGCACGCATCGCGAACCCTAGCGCAATCGGCCGGCCTGCGGCATCCCGCCGGGCGCGCGAGGCTTGCCTGCTACCGGCCGTGTTCCAGAGAGGTCTGACGCGCATTGCGGATCACACGCCAGACCCGCTCGGGGGTGACCGGCATGTCGATGTGCGCAATGCCGAGCGGCGCCAGAGCATCGAGGATCGCATTGACAATAGTCTGCGGCGCGGCCATGCAGCCGGCCTGACCCGATCCCTTGACGCCGAGCGGGTTCACCGCGGTCGGCAATTCGGCAAGGGTAATGTCAAAGGGCGGCAGATCGGCGGCGCGCGGCAGAGCATAATCCAGAAACGAGCCGGTCAGAAGCTGACCCGACCCCTTGTCGTAAACCGTATGCTCAAAGAGCGCCTGGCCAATGCCCTGGGCCAGCCCGCCGTGGACCTGGCCCTTTGTCAGCAGCGGATTGATCAGTCGCCCGTAGTCGTCGATCGCAGAATAGCGTGCGAGCGTCACCGTCCCGGTTTCGGGGTCGATCTCGACTTCGGCGGCGTGGGCGCCGCTCGGAAAGGTGAAGACATCGCAGTCGTTGTCGGCGTCGGCATCAAGACCCGGGGTCATGCCGTCGGGCAGATTTGCGGGATCGCACGCCGCTTCCGCTAACGCCAGAAGCCCGATGCCGCGCGCCTCGCCGACCGTGAACCGGCCGGCGGCAAACCCTACGTCGTTTGCCTCGGCCTGCAACAGATGGGCGGCCAGTGCGCGGCCCTTTGACAGTACCATCTGCGCCGCCAGGTAAAGCGCGGCGCCGCCCATATGCATCGAGCGCGCGCCGCCGTGCCCGTTGCCGCTTTTGACGGCAAGGGTATCGGCCTGGACAAAGCGGAAAGTCCCGATCGGCAGCCCCAGCAGATCGGCGGCGATCTGGGCATAGCTGGTTTCGTGACCCTGGCCGTTTGATTGGGTGCCGAGCACCAGGGCGACGCGGCCATCGGGTTCAAAGCAGATCTCGGCGCGCTCGCCCGGCGTGCCGCGCGAGGTTTCCAGAAAACAGGCGATGCCGCGACCGCGCAGCTGGCCGCGCTCGGCCGCGGCCCGGCGCCGCTCGGCAAAACCGTCCGTCAGAAGGCGCTTGCCCATCTCATCGAGATTCTCGGCAAAGCGCCCGCAATCGATCGTGACCCCGAGCGCGCTGCGATACGGAAAGCGCGCGATCAGATTGCGCTGGCGCAGCGCGACCGGGTCGAGCTTGAGTTGGCGCGCGGCGCGATCGACAAGCCGCTCGATCAGATAATTGGCCTCGGGTTTGCCGGCGCCGCGATAGGCATCGATCGGCACGGTGTTGGTGAAGACGCCGCGCACCGCCATGAACACGGCCGGGATCGCATACACCCCGCCCATCGCGCTGGCCGGCGAATTGGTCGAACTGCCCGGACCATTGGTCGAGAGATAGGCGCCGAGATTGGCCACCGTCTCGACATCGAGGGCGAGAAACCGGCCGTCCCGATCGAGCGCCAGGCGGCCGCGGGTGTGATTGTCGCGGCCCTGCGCCGAACTGACAAAATCCTCCTCGCGCCGAGCGACCCATTTGACCGGGCGCCCCAGCCGCCGCGCCGCCCACAGCACCATCACCCATTCGGGATAGAGAAAATTCTTGACGCCAAACCCACCCCCGACATCGGGCGCGCGCACGGTGATGCGCTCAGGCGGCAGGTGAAACACCGCCTCGGCAAGCTGCCGGCGCAGACTGTGGACGCCCTGGCCGGTCAGCAGCAGCTCAAGGCGATCGGCGGCGGCATCGCAGGTGCCGATCGCGGCGCGCGGCTCGATCGGGGCGACGACCAGCCGGTTGTTGACCAGTTCGATCTCGACGCTGTGCGCCGCCTCGGCAAACGCCGCCTCGATCGCCGCACGGTCGCCGCGCTCAAAGCGGTAGCAGAGATTGCCCGGCGCATTGTCCCACAGCAGCGGCGCCCCGGCGGCGAGCGCGTTCACCGCATCGACCACCGCCGGCAGCGGCCGGTACGCCACCGCGACCCGCTCAGCGGCGGCGCGCGCCGCGGGTTCGGTGTCGGCGACGACAAACGCCACCGGGTCGCCGACATGGCGGACCCGCCCGCGCGCCAGGGCATGGCGCGGCGGGACGATCATCGGCGCCACCGTCGCCACCTGGGCGATGCACGGCAGCGCCCCGATCCCGTCGGCCTCGAGATCGGCGGCGGTCAAGACGCCGCGCACCCCGGGCATCGCGCGGGCGGCCCCGATCTCGATGCCGTCGATCAGGGCATGGCCGTGCGGCGAGCGCAGCACGACGCCGTGCAGTTGACCCGGCGCATCGATATCATCAACATAGCGCCCCGCTCCGGTGAGAAACCGCCGGTCTTCCAGGCGCCGCAGCGAACGCCCGATCATCCCGCCCCGCGCCGCCCTCACGCAGTGTCTCCGCCGCTCTCGGCGCGGCGGTGGGCGAAGTTGAGGGTCAGGAGGCGCTCGGTGAAGGCGCCGTAGGTCGTCGGCTCGTAATGCGGCGGGTTGCCGGGGCCGACGCAGGTGGGGACGGGTTCCACGATCACATCGCGGTTTGGCCCGAGAAAAAACGGGATCGCGTAGCGCGAGGTGCCGTTGCGGTTGATGACGCAGTGCGGCGTCGCGCGGAAGCGGTCGTTGGCATAGCGCGCCAGCATCGCCCCGGTGTTGACGACAAAGGTTCCGGGCACCGCCGGAGGCCGAATCCATTCGCCCTCGGCGGTGCGCACCTCAAGCCCCGGCCGCGCCGACTGGGCGAGAAAGGTGAGAAAATTGTTGTCGGTATGCGGGGCAAAGCCGAACTCGTTGTCCTCCGGCTCCGGGTGCGGCGGGTAGTGGATCAGCCGGATCGTGCAGTTCGGCGCGGCAAAGGCCCCGGCAAAATAGTCGGCGGGCAGATCGAGGGCGAGCGCGACGATCGGCACCAGCCGCGTCGTCATCGCCTCCATCGCGGCATAGTAGGCCGTTGTCGCGGCGCGGAATTCCGGCATGTCCGGCGGCCAGCGGTTGAGACCGACGAGCGGCTTCTGGGCCAGAATGTCCGGGTGATCGGGGCCGCGGTCGCGGGTGATGTAGAAGCTTTCGCTGAAATTCGGCCGGGTGTTCCGATTGACCGGCGAATGCCGCACGACCTGACCGCCAAACGGCAGATAGCCGATGTTGTACCGGCCGATCTTGAGCGCGAGCTTGGCGGCCTCGGGCCGGGCAAAGAATTGCGTCGCGACGGCAAAGGTGTCCACGATGAGGCGGGCGGGGACGCCGTGATTGGCGATGACGAGAAACCCGGTGTCCTCGCAGGTGCGGGCAAAGGCGCGCGCGAGTACTGCCGCGGCACCGGGAGCGCCGGCGAGATACGGTCCGATGTCGAGCACCGGGATGCGGCCGTGCGGCGACGCGGTGACGGTCGATGACGGGTTTGCGGCGTTCATGCGCCACGTCCTTTCTGCTGGTCTTTTGGCGGCGCGCCGCCCGCGGCGCGGGGTGCGGTCTGCCGCGGATTGCGGTGTTGTGCCGGTGCGCCCGGTCTGTCAAGAGCCACGCGGGCGGGCTCGGCCGGATCGCGGGGACAAGCCGGCTTCGCTGCGCTCGACACCGGACCGGTCCGGAAAAAAGCTTTATAGTTTTCCCCCATGGCCAACAGGAGGCGGACATGCCGTTTATCGCGTCAAACGGCCTCACCGAGGCGGGCACCAGCAAGACCATCGCGGCCGGCGGCATGACCGTCCACTACCACGATATCGGCACGGGCGAGCCGGTGCTGTTTCTCCACTCCTACGGCCCCGGCACCACCGCATGGATCACCTTTCACAAAGTCGTCGGCGAGCTGTCCCGGCACTACCGCTGCATCCTGATGGACCTGCCGAATTTCTCAAAGACGGGTCCGATCGTCTACCGCGAGGGGGTGCATGCCGTGCAGGCGCGCACCGCGGTCGCGCTCCTCGACGCTCTCGGCATCGCAGAGGCCTATTGGGTCGGCAATTCGCAGGGCGGACAGTCGGCAATGGTGGCGGCGATCGCCCATCCCGAGCGGGTCAAGAGGTTTGTCATGGGCGGCTCGCACATCGGCACCGGCGGCGACCGGTATCTGATGGCCAATCGTCCCTCCGAGGGCAGCCGGGCGACGCGCGAAGCTCTCGGCAACCCGAGCCGCGACAACATCATGCGCTACCTGCGCGTGCATATCGACGATGAGAGCCTCGTCACCGATGAGCTCGTCGATTACATCCACCGGGCCCACACCTGGTCGCCCGAATTTATCGAGGCGCGCCAGCAATCGGTCAGTCTGCCGCACGACTACACTCCCGAGCTTCCCGGCATCAAGGCGCCGGTCCTCTTGATCCACGGGCGCTACGACCGGATGGTGGCGTTTGAGGTCTCGATCGCGATCCTCAACCATATTGCCGACTCGCGGGTGGTGCTCCTGAACAACTGCGGGCACTGGCCGCCCTTTGAGAAGCCGGCCGAGTGGAGCGCGCAGGTCCTCGCGTTTCTGCGGGGGTACTGAAGGAGCCTATTGGGGTCCGGCTGAGGCGGCGGCCGGGCTGACCGCGCCGCTTGCATTGCCGGCGATTCTCTTTCACCCTCCAGTCTGCCGGAAACCGGATCGGCCGAACCCGGCAGCGGAGTCATGGTGAGAGAACCCGGTCCCGCCGATTTTTGTGCGCCCCCGGCATGACGGTCCTCGGCCCCTCCCCGGCCATGCCCGCACGCACCTCGGTCGCCGCGGCGGACATTCTCACGGTGCGGCATCTGACAAAATCGGTCGGCGCGCGCGGGGCCGTGCTGGACATCATCGCCGACATCGATTTTGCCGTTCGTGAAGGCGAGTTTGTCTCGATGGTCGGACCGTCCGGTTGCGGCAAGACGACGCTTCTGATGTGTCTGGCCGGACTGCTTCCGGCGAGCGGCGGTGCGATCGATTTTCTCGGCGCGCCGCTCTCGGGGCCGGCAACCGGCGTCTCGGTGGTCTTTCAGGACTACAGCCGCTCGCTGCTGCCGTGGAAAAGCAATCTTGACAACGTCATCTTTGGGATGCGGCGGGTCACGGACGCGAGCCGCGGCGAGAAGCGCGGGCGCGCGCGCGAACTCCTGGCCAGTCTTGGCCTTGCCGGGTTTGAGGAGCATTATCCCTGGCAGGTCTCGGGCGGAATGCAGCAGCGCGTCGCGATCGCGCGCGCCCTCGCCTCGCGCTCGCGGCTGCTGCTGCTGGATGAGCCGCTTGCCGCGGTCGATGCGCAGACCCGCGCCGAGATGCAGGATCTGCTGCTCGACCTCGCCGCGCGCTACCATCAGACCTGTCTGCTGGTCACCCATGATGTCGATGAGGCGGTTTATATTGCCGACCGGGTCCTGGTGCTGGCGCGGCGGCCGACTCGCATCGTCGCCGATCTGCCGGTGCCGCTCGCAAAACCGCGCGATCAGATCGAGACGCGCGAGGAACGGGTCTATCTCGACATCCGCCACGACGTGCTGTCGCGCATCCGCGCAATGAAAAACGCCGCCCCCCGACCTCGATACCCCTGACCCCAACCCCTGTGCGAACGGAGCCTCTGACGATGCAGTATGCACGATGCTTCCGGTTTGCCGCCGCGCTCGCGCTCGCGGCCGCCGTTTCGCTGCCCGCCGCCGCGCAGCAGACGCTCCGCCTCGCCTATCTGCGCACCCCGTCGATCATTCCCGTGCTCGACGCCCAGGAGATGGGATATTTCAAAAAGGAAGGGATCGCCGTCGATCTGATCACGCTGAACAACGGTCCGGCCGCGGTCGCAGCGGTGGTCAGCGGTTCGGCCGATATCGGCTATGCCGCGAACCTGCCGCTGATCAGCGCGGTCGCCGAGCACCAGCCGATCCGCGCCTTTCTCACCAACGCTTCCGAGCGCTGGCCGGAGCCGATGTTCGAATATCTGCTCGCCTCGGCGCGCTCCGGGGTGAAAACGCTGGCGGGGCTGAAGGGCAAGACCGCCGCCAGCAACGCCACCAACGGCGGCTGCGATCTGGCGATCCGCGATCATCTGCGCGCCGCGGGCATCCCCGCCGCCTCGGTGCACATGGCCGTTGTGCCGTTTCCGCAGATGAAGGCGGCGCTCCAGCTCGGCACGGTCGATGCCGTCTGCGCGATCCCGCCGTTCGCCACGGCGATCCTGCAGTCGCCGCAAATCCATCCGACCGTCCTCGCCCGAGGTATCGTGGCCGATCTGAAACAGATCGGGTCCTTTCCGATCAACTGCTATTTCGCGCGGCCGGATTGGCTCGCCAAAAACAAGAAAGCCGCTGCCGCCTTTATGCGCGCGCTGATGACCGCCGACAAGGATCTGGCGGCGCGCCCTGACAAGTACCACCAGATGATCGTCAAGGCGTTCGGACTGCCGGCGGTGCTCGCCGACCAGATCCCGGATGCGCTCAACACCACCAGCATGGTGGCCGTGCCCAAGGATTACAAGCCGGCGATCGACGCGCTGGTGCGCACCGGGTTGCTGGCCAAGCCGATCCCGCCTGCGGATGTGGTGTATACGATCACGCCCTGAGCGGCGCAGACCATGACGACGGCCGGCAAGCGTCTCCTCGGTATCGCGCTGGCGCTGTTGTGCTGGCAGGGGGTGGCGTGGTCGGGCGCCGTTCCGGCCGAGTATTTCCCCGGAGTGCCGCGGGTCGTCGTCGCCGGATGGGGTCTCATCCATTCGCCGGATTTTCTGGGCAATGTCGGCGCCACCTGCCTGCGCACGGTTGCGGGTCTCGTGATCGCCACCGTGATCGGCCTTGTCGTCGCCATCGCCGCCGGGCGCTACGCCGTGCTGCGGCGGATGCTGGAGCCGTTTGCGGGGATGTTGCGGGTGCTGCCGCCGCCGGCGATCGTGCCGATCTCGATCTTCGCCCTCGGCATCGGCGCCGGGCTGTTTCTGTTCATCATCGCCTTTGCCGCGGTCTGGCCGATCTACATCAATGCCGCCAATGCGCTCGCCGCGGCCGAGCCGGTGCAGATGATGACCGGGCGCTCGTTTGGCTATTCGCAGTGGGAGATCCTGTTGCGTTTGCGCCTGCCGGCGGCGCTGCCGGAGATCATCACCGGCATCCGGCTTGGCGCCGGCATCGCGCTCCTGGCGGCGATCGCCGCCGAGATGCTGGCCGGTCAGAGCGGTCTCGGCTACCTCCTCTATGATGCAGGCTTCTCGCTGCGCACGGCTGACATGTTTGCGATCATGGCGATGGTCGGCGTCCTCGGCCTCCTGTTCAATCTGCTTGTCCAGCAGACGAGCCGCCTCGTTGTCGGGTGGCATCTGGCGATGACCGCATTGGCGGAGCCGGCATGACCCGGCGCCTCAACTTGCCCGGCGTCCTGTTTCTCGCCGTCCTCGCCGGGCTGTGGCAGGCGGCGGCCTATGCGCATTCGCCGACCTTTCCCGGCTTTCTGACGGTCGTCGGCGCCCTTTTTGCCAACCGCGGCCCCTTGCTTGACGCGCTCGGCTATACGCTGCTGCGCGCGGGGGCGGGATTTGCCCTGGCGCTGGTTACGATGCTGCCGCTCGGGGTTCTGCTCGGCCGCGTCCGGGCGCTCGGCGAGATCGTCGAGCCGGTGATCGAACTGGTGCGACCGCTGCCACCGATCGCGGTCATCCCGGTGTCGATGATCTTTCTCGGGATCGGCGACGCCGCAAAGATCGCGGTCGTCGCCTACGGCGCCTCGTTTCCGATCCTGATCAATGCGATCGACGCGGTCCGCTCGCTCGATCCGATGCTGTCGCACGTCGCGCGCTCGCTGCGGCTGGGCCGCGCCGAGCGGATGCGTTTTGTCGATCTGCCGGCCGCCCTGCCGCGCCTCGTCGCCGGCACCCGCCTCAGTCTTGCCGTCTCGCTGCTGCTCGCCGTCGTCGCCGAGATGCTGCTGTCAACCAACGGTCTCGGCGCCTTTCTGGTGCGGGCGCAGCAGAGCTTTCGCATCGACGATGTCCTCGCCGCGCTGCTGCTGATCGTGCTGGTGGCGCTCTTCGTCAACTTTGCGACCGCGCTGATCGAGCGGCGGATGCTTGGCTGGCATCAGGCCCGCGCCGGCGTCCGCTGAGGATGACCCGGCCACGCGCCGCGCCGCAGCCGCCGCGTCACGGCGCCTCGTTGGTCATGATGATTGTTCCCGAGGCGGCGAACATGCCGCCGACGCCGTGGCACACCGAGATCCGGGCGCCCGGCACCTGTGCCGGGGCGATGCCGCGCATCTGGCGCACGCTCTCCTGCAGCGCGTACATGCCGTACATGCCGGAGTGCATGTAGGAAAGACCGCCGCCATTGGTGTTGAGCGGCAGCGTGCCGCCGGGGGCGGTGTTGCGCGCGGCGATAAAAGGACCGGCCTCGCCGCGCGGGACAAAGCCGAGGTCTTCCAGACCATAGATCGGCAGATGGGCAAAGGCGTCGTAGATCATCAGGTGATCGACATCCTTGTGGGTGATGCCGGCCTCGGCGAAAGCCCTGGGGCCGGCGACGCGAAAGGCGCGCGAGGAGGTGAAATCCTCCATCTGGCTGACCATCGGCGTCTCGACGCTTTCGCCGGTGCCGAGCAGATAAACCGGCTTTTGCGGAAAGTCGCGGGCGCGCTCGGCCGCCACCAGGATCAGGGCGCCGCCGCCATCGGTGACAAGACAGCACTGCAACAACCGGAACGGATAAGCGATCATGCGTGAATTCAGGACATCCTCGACCGTGATCGGCGCCCGGAAGGTGGCGCGCGGGTTCATCGCCGCCCACTCGCGCTGCACCACCGAGACCATCGCCAGTTGCTCGTGGCTGAGACCATAGGTCTTCATGTAGCGCAGCACCGGGATCGTGAACAAAGTCGGCGGCCCCAGGGGGCCATAGGGCTGCTCAAACTGGCCGGCGAGGCTCGTCGGCGCAACGATGTTGCGGGTGCGCCCGACACCGGAGCGGCCGCTCTCGCCATGGGTGATCAGGACCGTCTCGCACAGACCCGAGGCGATCGCCGCGGCGGCGTGGCGGACATGGATCATAAACGAGCAGCCGCCGACCGCGGTGCCGTCCACCCATTTGGGCACGAGGCCGAGATAATGGGCGACCGTCACCGGCGTCTCGCCGGCGGTCGCGATGCCGTCGATGTCGGCTGGTTTCAGCCCGGCGTCGGCCATCGCGTTGAGCGCGGCGTCGGCGTGCAACTGGATCTGCGACACGTCGGGGATGACGCCAAGCCTTGTGGTCTCGGCGGCGCCGATGATGGCGATCGATTTTGGCGTCATCGCGCTATCCTTTTGCCGGACGGAAGAGCGGCAGGGTGATCTCGTCGTCGAGCCTCTCAAAAGCGACTTCGAGCGGCATGTCGAGTTGCAAGGCTTCGGGGGTCTGCGGGCACGCGACGATGTTGGTCATCATCCGCGGTCCCTCCTCCAACTCGACCACGGCGATCGCGTAAGGCGGGGTGAACCCCGGCACCGGCCGGTGATGGATCACATAGCTGTAGAGCCGCCCCCGGCCGCTGGCGGCGAACACGGCGACATCACGGGAAGCGCACGCCGGACAGAACGGCCGCGGCGGAAAATAGACCTTGCCGCAGGCGTTGCAGCGTTGCAGGCGCAATTCGCCCGCCCGCGTACCCTCCCAGAAATGCAGGGTCTCGGGCGTCGGCACCGGCCGCGCGCGTCTTGCCTCGGACATCCTCTCTCTCCCGATCACCGCGTTCCGGGCGGACTGTGACGCCTGCCGGTCGGTGGGGCAACGGGATAGCGGCGCGGCGTCTCGTCCGGCTCGAATTTCGCGCGGCACTGCTCTAACCTCGACCCAAAGCAAGGAGGGGGAAACCATGCGGTTTGGCGTTGGACAGCCGGTCAGGCGGGTGGAGGACCTCCGCTTTCTGACCGGGCGCGGGTGCTATGTCTCCGACATCGAGCGGGCGCGGCAGGTGTATGCCGCCTTTCTGTTCTCGCCGCACGCGCATGCGCGGCTCCGGGGGATCGACACAACCGAGGCGGCGGCGATGCCGGGCGTGCTCGCCGTCCTGACCGGGGCGGAGTGGGCAAAGGACGGGCTCGGCACGCTCGATCCCGAGACGATGCCGGAGGACATGGGCGGTCCCAAGGGATTTCGCACAACGCGCCCGCCCTTGGCGCAAGAGCGGGTGCGTTATGTCGGCGAGCGGGTCGCGGTTGTTGTCGCGCGGAGCGAGGATGAGGCGCGCGATGCGTTGGAGCGCATCGCGGTCGATTACGAAGTTCTGCTGGCCGTTGTCGAGGCCGCCGCGGCGGTGCGGCCCGAAGCGCCGCGAGTCCATGACGGCGCCCCCGGCAACGTCTCCTTCACGATGCGTCTCGGCAATGCCGCAGCGGCCGCCGCCGCCTTTGCCAAGGCCGATCACGTCACCCGGCTCAGCCTGCATAATCAGCGGGTGACGGCGATGACGATGGAGCCGCGCGGCGCGCTCGGCGAATACGACCCCGGCACCGGCCGCTATACCCTGTGGACCAGCACGCAGAACGTGCACGGCACCCGCCAGACCCTGGCGCATCACCTGCTGCACGTTCCCGAAAGCCGCATTCGCGTCATCGCCCGCGATGTCGGCGGCGGTTTTGGCATGAAGGGCGAAACCTATCCCGAAGAAGCGATCGTCCTGTGGGCGGCGCGGCGGGTCGGCCGGCCGGTCAAATGGATCCCGGCGCGGGCCGAAGCCTTTCTCGGCGACAATCAGGGCCGCGACCAGGACGTCGAGGCCGAATTGGCGCTCGCCCGCGACGGCCGTTTTCTCGCCTTGCGCTGGCAGGGCATGCACAATGTCGGCGCCTATATCGAGGGCGCCGGGGCAATCCCGATCATCTTTTCACTGATGCTCGCCCCGACCGCCTACGCGATCCCGGCGGTTGCCGTCGAAAGCCGGCTTGTCTTCACCCACACGGCGCCGACCGTGCCCTACCGCGGCGCCGGCCGGCCCGAGGCGGTCTATATCATGGAGCGCCTTGTCGATCGCGCGGCGCGCGAACTCCAGATTGATCCGGCCGAACTGCGCGAGAAGAACCTGCTGCGGCCCGACGCCTTCCCCTATGCGACGCCGACCGGCTGGACCTATGACAGCGGCGACTATCGGGCGGCGCTCGCCAAATGCCAGGAACTCGCCGACTGGTCCGGTTATGCGGCGCGCTGGGCGGCAAGCGCGGAGAAGGGTCGCTGCCGCGGCCGCGGCCTCACCTACTATCTCGACAATACCGGCGTCTTCAACGATCGCATGGAGTTGCGCTTTGATCCCGACGGCGCGCTGACGATTGTGGCCGGCACCCTCTCGCACGGCCAGGGGCATGAGACCGCCTACGCGCAGATGGTGTCCGAGTGGCTCGGCGTCGAAGCGGAGACGATCCACCTCATCCAGGCCGACACCGACGCGGTGGCGATCGGCCGCGGCACCTACGCCTCGCGCAGCATGATGATCGGCGGCAGCGCCCTGCGCGCCGCCACGGACGAGGTCATCGAACGCGGCCGGCGTCTCGCCGCCCATTTTCTCGAAGCCGACGCGGCCGACATCACCTTTGCCGACGGCACCTATACGATCGCCGGCACCGACCGGGCGATCGCGCTTGTCGAGGTGGCGCGGCGCTCGTTTGCGCCGGTCGGGCTGCCCTCGGAATTCGGGGTCGGTTTGCAGGGGGCGGGCGGCTTTTCGCCGGGCAGCCCGAGCTTCCCAAACGGCTGCCACATCTGCGAGGTCGAGATCGATCCCGAGACCGGGGCGGTTGCGCTCAACCGCTATGCCGTCGTCGATGATCTCGGCCGGGTCATCAATCCGCTGCTGGCGCGCGGTCAGATCATGGGCGGCGTCGCCCAGGGTGCCGGGCAGGCGCTCGGCGAACGGATCATCTATGACGAGGCCGGACAGATGCTGACCGGCTCGCTGACGGATTACGCGGTGCCGCGCGCCGGCGATCTGCCCGCCGTCGCGGTCGCGTTCAGCCCGGTGCCAAGCCCGTCAAACCCATTGGGCGTCAAGGGCGTCGGCGAGGGCGGCGCGGTCGCCGCGACGCCGACCGTCATGAATGCGATCCTCGATGCGCTCGGCCCCTTGGGCGTCAGCGACATCGCGATGCCGGCGACCCCCGCGCGCATCTGGCAGGCGATCCGCGCCGCCCGGCGAGCGGCGGGGGAAGCCTAGCCGTCCGGGAGCCGCCGGCAGGGGCGCGCAAGGCGCCCCCTCAGCCGGCGTTGCGGTCGAGCAGCTCGATAGAGACGTTCTGCGGGCCGCGCAAAAAGGCAATGCGCACGCCGGGCCGGATCGTTCGCGGCTCGAGCGTGAATTCGGCGCCCTTCCGCTTGAGTTCGGCGACCGCCTGGTCGATCCCTTCGACCCGCAGTCCGAGATGTTCCAGCCCGAGATGGGGTGTCTGCGGCGGCTCGGCCACCGCCCCGCCCTCGGGGACCTGAGCGATAAAGACGGCGACGCCGCCGAGCTTGAGATCGAGGCGCGGCTTGCCGTCCGACTGCACGGAACGGATGATCTCGGCTCCGAACATCTGCTCGTACCAGCGGGCGGTCGCCTCGGCGTCGGGGCTGCGCAGATGAACGTGGTCGTAGGTGAAGACGGTCATAGGGGCTCTCCTGCGGTGCATTCGCGTCGCACCCGACAGAATGCGGCGGAAAGCCCGGCGCGCAAAGCCGCTTCCGGCGCGCAGGGCGGGAATGCGCCGGGAACCGCCATTCCGCCTTGCCCGTACCGCCACCCCGGCGCATCTTCTGCCCGTTCCGATCGGCAAGGGAGAAAAAACAGCCATGCTCAGCCAGGCGGCGGTCGAAGCCTTCCGGCGGGACGGGTTTCTCGCGCCGGTGGACGCCTTCTCGACCGCGGAGGTCAGGGAGTGGCGCGCGGCGCTGGAAGCCTTTGAGGCCGGGGTGCCGGAGCAGCCGCAAAACCGGCGCAAACTGCACGTGCTGCTGCCCTGGGCTCGCGACATTGCCGAAGACCCGCGCATCCTCGACGCGGTTGAAGCGCTGATCGGCCCCGATATTCTGGTCTTCACCTCGACGATGTTCATCAAGGAGCCAAAGAGCGATGCGGTCGCCGCCTGGCACCAGGACGCGACCTTTTTCGGGCTGACGCCCTACGAGCACGTCACCGCCTGGGTCGCCCTGTCCGATGCCTCGGTTGCGGCCGGGTGCATGCGCTTTGTCCCGGGCAGCCATCGCCGGGGCCAGCGCCGCCACGTCTCCGGCATGGTCAGGGGCAGCATCAACGCCGGCGCGCAGATGCTGGGCGAGGCGGTCGATGCGGCGGGCGCCGTTTATGCCCCGCTGGAGCCCGGGCAGTTCTCGCTGCACCACACCCTTGTCATCCATGACTCGGCGCCCAACCACGGCGCCGACCGGCGCATCGGGTTTGGCATCAGCTACATCCCGGTTCATGTCCGCCATACCGGGACGCGGCCGCCCTCGGCAAGCCTGGTGCGGGGCATCGACCCCTTCGGCCACTTTGATCTCGAACCCGATCCGCGCCCGCTTGCCCCGACGCAACGGACGGCGGCGCACGAGCGCGCCACCCGCGCCCACCGCGCCGCTTACGAGGAGCAGATGGCATTGCACCGGCGCACTTTCGCCTGAGCGGCAGGGCGGCATGGCGGAGACGCCGGTTCTGACGACCGGCGGGGCAGGCCGCGCCGCCGCTTCGGCGGCCAGCATCGAGGGCCGCGCCTCCTGGGTGACGGCCGGCATCACGCTGGCCCTCCTGTCGCTCTCCTTTGGCGCACCGCTTGTCTCCATTGTCGGTCTGAAGCCGATCGCGGCGACGCTTGGCGCCGATCGCGCGCTGGTCGCGCTCGCCCCCTCGCTGACCTGGCTGGGGATGGGTCTTGGCGGCATCTTTGCCGGCTGGGTCGCCGACCGGGTCGGGATACGCTGGACCGTGATCTTTGGCGCCGTGATGACGGCCTCGGGTCTCGCCCTGTCGGCGAGCGGCAGCCTATGGGCGCTCATCGTCGGGCACGGCCTCTTGATCGGCCTTCTCGGCAGCGGTGCGGTCTACCCGCCGCTCGTCGTCTACATCAGCCACTGGTTTGACCGCCGGCGCGGGATCGCGGTGGCGCTGATCTCGTCCGGCCAGTACATCGCCGGGGTCATCTGGCCGAGTACCTTTGAGCGCGGCATCGCCGCGTTTGGCTGGCAGATGACGATGCTCGGCTTTGCCGTGCTCCTGGTCGCCGTAATCGTGCCGCTGGCGCTGCTGCTGAAGCCGGTGCCGCAGGCGGCTTCAACCGCGGGCGCGAGCGAGGGCGGACACGCGGCGCATCTGCCGGGTCTCTCGTCCACCTGGACGCAGGTGCTGCTGTGCGGCGCGAGCTTTCTGTGCTGCGTGCCGATGGCGATGCCGTCCACCCATCTGGTCGCATTGTGCAGCGATCTCGGCATTTCTGCGGAACTGGGCGCGGCGATGCTGTCGGTGCTGATGTTCTGCGCCCTTTTCAGCCGCACGGGGTGGGGCTGGGTCGCCGACCGCATTGGCGGCTTGCGCACCGTCTTTGTCACCTCGGCCTGTCAGGCGCTGGCGATCGTCGCGCTGACGCTGACCCGGAGCGAGGCCGGGCTGTTTGCCGTCTCGGCCGCCTTTGGCCTCGGCTTCAGCGGCATCGTGCCGGCCTATGTGCTGGCGGTCCGCGAGATGTTCCCCGCATCCGAGGCGTCGTGGCGGGTGCCCTTGCAGCTCTTTACCAGCATGACGGGGATGGCTTTTGGCGGCTGGTTTGCCGGGGCGCTCTACGACAGCTTTGGCTTCTACGCCCCGGCCTTTGCCGCCGGCGCGCTGTTCAACCTCGCCAATCTCGCGGTGATCGGTTTTCTGCTGGCGCAACAGCGGCACGGCGCGCGACTGGCTCCGGCATGAGCCGCGCCGGCGGCGCATTTCGCTGGCACCCTTGGCGCGGCGATCGTAGGATGCGGAAAAATCTCCGCAGCTGAGAAAAGAGGAGCCTTCTCGTGCAGCAGAAACTGATCTCCGGCGACAACCACATCGACCTGACCTATCTGCCGACCGATCTGTGGTCGGAGGCTGCGCCAAACAAATGGAAGCTCTCGGCCCCGCGCGTCGAGGAGATGGAAGACGGGCTGCACTGGTTTGTCGAGGCCCAGGACAAGGGCATGTGGAACGGTGTCGGGCCGGGCTTTCTCAAGTACCAGCGCGGCATGTTCGGCCATATCGACGAGATGAAGGATCTCGGCTTTGAGTGGGATTCGCGCCCGGGCGCAAAGCCCCGCCCGACGACGCCGGAATTGCGCCTCGCCGATCTCGACCGCGACGGTCTTTCCGCCGAGATCATCTATGGCTGCCTGATGATCAACGACATGATCGCCGACCCGGCGCTGCGCGGCTGGTCGGACCGGACGTACAACGACTGGGCCGCCGATTTTGCCCGCCGCTCCGATCCGCACCGGGTCTTTCCGCTCGCCATCATCCCCAACACCGATCCCGTGGAAGCCGCGGCCGAGGTCCGCCGCGTTGCCAGGATGGGTCTCAAGGGCGGCGATCTCGCCTTCAAGCGGATGACCCCGCCGCTTTATCACCACGGCTGGTATCCGCTGTGGGAGGCGGCGGCCGAATGCCGCTTCCCGATCTCGTTCCATTCGACCGGGTTCAAGGCGATCCGGGCCCCCGACACGCCGGAAATGGAGAAAGAGTATTTTGTCCAGTACCGTCTGGTGCGCTCGGCCCTCTTTCAGCTCGACACGATGGAGGTGCTGGTTTCCATCCTGGCTTCGGGCGCCTGCGAGAAATACCCCGATTTCAACTTTGTCCTCGGCGAGTCGGGGGTGACGTGGCTGCCCTATGTCTTTGACCGGCTCGACACCGAATACGCCGACCGCGGCCGGGCGCTGGGGTTCAAGCTGAAGCCGAGCGATTATTTCCGCCGCCAGGGCTATGTCACCTATCAGCAGGACCAGTATCTGGAACCGATCGTGCCCTTGATCGGTGAGGACAACATCATCTGGGGCGCCGATTATCCGCACCCCGATTGCATCTGGCCAAACTCGCAAAAGACCCTCGACCGCAACCTCTCCGGTTTTTCGGAGAGCGTGCGCAAAAAGCTCACCAGCGAGAACGTGACCCGGCTTTATCACCTCTCCTGAGGCGGGTCAGCTCCGGGGCTTCCCACGCCGCTGCGGCCGGCGGACCTTCCGCTTGCCGCCGCGGCATACCCGGGCGGGGAAGACGCTGATTTCTCCGCTATGGACCCGCCGCGCGACCCCCGCTTAGACTGCACGCGGCGGACAAGGGATTTTGCCGATGGCCGAGACGGCGACGCTCCTGATGCTGGTCGGCGCCGCGACCCCGCCGGGCCGGCTCGCCGCGGCAATCGCCTGGGCGGCGGAGACGGTGCGGCACCGGGATGACGCCCCTCCTGTCGCGATCCTCAATCTTGCAGAAACCGCGATCGAGGTGTGCGACGGCCGCCCGCTCGCCGCCTATGGCGAGGCAACGCGCCAGGCGGTGGCGCTGATCGCCGCGGCGGGGGCGGTGCTGATCGCCACGCCGGTCTACCGCGCGAGCTTTCCCGGCGTCTTAAAAAACCTGCTCGACATCACCCCGGTCGAGGCACTGCAAAATAAGCCCGTCGGCATCGTCGCGATGGGCGGCTCGCCGCACCACTATCTCGCCGTCGACAGCCAGTTGCGGCCGGTCCTGGCGTGGTTTGGCGCGCTCACTGCGCCGACCAGCGTTTATCTGACCGGCGGCGATTTCCGCGATGGTCGGCTCGTCTCGGAAGCCGCCCGGCAGGACTTGTCGGCCCTGACCGGGACCCTGATCGCGCTGGCGCGCCGGCTTGACCCGGCCGCGCTCGGACCCCCGCCGCTGGCCGCAAAATTCACCTGAAGGAGGACGGATGAGCGAGCGCGAGGACGGGCTGGCCCGGCTCTGGGAGGAGCACCTGCGGCACGAGTTTGACACCAAAAGCATCGAGGAAACCCTCGCCACGATGGTCGAGGACGCTTATGTCAACCATGTGCCGGTCCTGACCGGCGGTTCCGGCAAGGCCGAACTGCGGGACTTCTACTCCCGCCATTTCATCCCGAAGATGCCGCCCGATCAAGAGATGGTCCCGATCTCGCGCACGATCGGCAAGGACCAGTTGGTCGAGGAACTGGCCGTCAGCTTCACCCACACGATCGAGATGGATTGGATGCTGCCGGGGATCGCCCCGACCGGCAAGCGGGTCGAGATCGCGCTCGTCGTCGTCGTCCGCTTTCGCGACGGCAAGCTCGCCCACGAGCACATCTATTGGGACCAGGCCTCGGTCCTGGTCCAGCTCGGGCTGATCGATCCCAAGGGTCTTCCGGTCGCCGGCGCGGAGAGCGCGCAGAAGGTCAAAGACCCGCGCCGCCCGGCCCGGTCATTTGCGGAGAGGCTGTGATGGCGCGCATCGCGGTCGGCGGCTTTCAGCACGAGACCAACACCTTTGCGCCGCAGCGCGCGACCTGGGAGGATTTTGCCCGCAGCGACGCCTGGCCCGGCTTTGTCCACGGCGCGGAACTGATCGAGGCTGTCAAGGGCTTCAACCTGCCGATCGCCGGTGCCGTCGCGGCGCTGACGGCGCTTGGGCACGAGCTGGTGCCGTTGTGCTGGTGCTCGGCCCCGCCCGCTTCCTATGTCGAGCGCGCGGCTTACGAGAAGGTCGCCGGGCTGATGACCGCTGACCTCGCCGCGCAAGGCCCACTTGACGGGATCTATCTTGATCTGCACGGCGCCATGGTGGCCGAGCATTATGAGGATGGCGAGGGCGAATTGTTGCGCCGCATCCGCGCCGTCGTCGGGAGCGCGATTCCGCTCGTCACCAGCCTCGACTACCACACCAACATGACGCCGGAGATGGTGCGCCACGCCACCGCGATGATCGGCTACCGGACCTATCCTCATATCGACATGGCGGCGACCGGCGAGCGCGCCGCGCACCTCCTCGACCGGCTCTTGCGCGACCGCCGGCCGCTCTACAAGGCTTACCGCCAGATCGATTTTCTGATCCCCTTGGTGTGGCAATGCACGTTGCAGGAGCCGGCCAGGGGCATCTTTTCCCTGATCGAAGAGATCGAGCGTGGCATCGGCCCCGCCGGAGCGCCGGGCGGCTCGCACAATCAGGGCCTTGTCAGCATCACCCATACGCCCGGCTTTCCGCCCGCCGACATCGCCGAGTGCGGCCCGGCGCTCGTCGTTTATGGTTACGACAGGGAAGCTGCCGAGGCCGCGGCCGACCGCATCGCCGCCGCGATCCGCGCGCGCGAAGCCGATTTTGCCGGCCGGCTCTACACTCCCGAGGAGGCGGTCGCCGAGGCTCTGCGTCGCGCCGCCACGGCGGTAAAGCCGGTCATCCTCGCCGACATCCAGGACAACCCCGGCGCCGGCGGCACCTCGGACACGGTCGGGCTGCTGCGCGCGCTGATCGCGCAGCAGGCAGAGGGTGCGGTGATCGGCATGATCGTTGATCCCGAGGCTGCGGCCGCGGCAACCGCGGCGGGCGAAGGCGCGCGCTTTGACCGTGGGGTGGGCGCAGCGGTCGGGTATGCCGGCGAGAGGCCGGTCGAAGCAGATTGGCAGATTGTCCGGCTCGGCAGCGGCGTCTTCACCGGCAGCGGACCGATGTATGGGGGAGCCAAGTTCCAGATCGGCCCGATGGCGCTTCTGACCGACCGGGCGAGCGGAGTCTCCGCC
This sequence comes from Allostellaceae bacterium, assembly GCA_050730055.1. Classification (GTDB taxonomy): domain Bacteria; phylum Pseudomonadota; class Alphaproteobacteria; order ATCC43930; family CGMCC-115725; genus AP-15. Next base: position 7,931 of record JBOHMF010000002.1, on the reverse strand, counting down.
GTACTCGCGGCCAAACGCATCCAGGCGGTCGATCAGGAGATGTTCCGCCACGTCGGGATCGAGCCGGCGCGGGTGCCGATCCTCGGCCTCAAATCGACCGTGCATTTCCGCGCCCATTTTCAGCCGATCGCCGAGACGATCCTGTGCGTCAAGGCGCCCGGCGCGCACATTACCGACCCGGTCGATCTGCCCTACCGCCATCTGCGCCCCGGCATCCGCCTGCGCCCGCAAGGGCCGGTGCACCGGCCGCCAGCGGACGCACAGGCGGAAAAGCCGCCCGGGCAGTGAACGCCGCCGGCCGTTTCCGACGGTGCGCGTGGATCAGGAATCGCGCGGATCCGGTGCCTTCAATCCCATGACGGTTTTTGGCGGGTAGCGTTTGAAGGTGCCGAGATGCGCGCGGATGCCGCGCTGGAACGCCTCCACATAGGCGAGCTTGCGCGTCATGTAATTGTGGGTTTCCTTCGGGTCCAGATAGAGATTGTAGAACTTTGTATAGGCGAAGCGTTGCAGCGTTCCGGTAAATCCGCCGGGACCGGCCGCATCGGCGTCATCGTCGCTGGCGGCCGTCAGCAGCATCTTGTATTCGCCGCAGCGCACGCCGGAAAAATTTGAGGCCAGCCAGTAATAGTGATACTTGCGGTTTGAGAGACCGTCCGGCGCGAGCAGAAACGAGGACTGATCGACACCGTCGATATAGCGGTCGCCCGGCAGGCGATCGCCGGCGCCGGCCAGCCCCAGCAACGTCGGCAGAAAATCGTTGAAATCAAAGAGGCCGTCGCTTTGGCGGCCGGCGTCGATGACGCCGGGCCAGGCGACAAGGCCGGGCACGCGCACCCCGCCCTCCCAGGTCGAACCCTTGGCGCAGCGAAACGGCGTAAAGGCCGCATCGGGCCAGGTTTCCATGTGCGGGCCATTGTCGGACGACACGACGACGAGCGTGTCCTCAAGCTGGCCGGTCTCGACCAGAGCCGCGATAAGACGGCCAAGGATGTCGTCGAGCTCGAGGAGGGTGTCCTTGTAGGGGTGACGGGCCGGCGATTTGCCGAGAAAGCGCTCGTGCGGGTAGTTGTCGAAATGGGCCCCGCGCGTGCAGTGATAGAGAAACCAGGGTTGATCGCGCCCCTTCATTTGCTGGATGAAGTTGATCGAATACTGGCACCATTTGTCGTCGAGCGTGGACAGCACGGGGATCGTCACCTCCTCGACATTCTCGGCGAGGGCGCCCCGCTTGGCATGGACAAAACAGCGGTTGAACGGCATGTTCTTGACCCACTCGGTGCGCGCGTCCGAATAGGCGATCTCGGGAAAGAAGTGCGGATCGCGCCACTCGGTGTACATGTCCGACACCGAGAGAAAGCCGTAAAAGTCGTCAAAGCCCACATTCTGGGGCTGCGAGGACGGGTTTTCGCCGACATGCCACTTGCCGACCGCCTGGGTCGCATAGCCGGCCGCGGCGAGCAGGTGCGCCACGGTGATCTCGTCTTGCAGCCCGCCGGCCTCGCCATACATCGGCGGGCGGTGCAACCCGTGGCGGTGGGGCACGCGCCCGGTGAGCAGCGTCGCGCGCGAGGGCGAGCAACTCGGCTCCGAGTAGCAGGAAGTCAGTTGCAACCCGTTCCGCGCGAGGCGGTCAAAATTTGGCGTCGGCGCCCCCACCGCAACCCCGCCGCCATAACAGCCGAGATCGCCCCAACCGACATCATCCATCAGAAACAGCAGAACGTTCGGGCGCCGCTTACGGCGGGCGCGATGCTCAACGAGCTTCTGCTGTGCCACCGTCACCTGCGCGGGATGGACGAATTTCGGTTCGAGATTGTCGGCCGCGCGCACCGTCGGCGACGCGATCGGATCAAATTCCGGCATCGAGGGTCTCCACAATGAGCCTCTTTGGCCCCCGCAACCGATGAGACACCAGGCGGCCGCGCGCCGCCATATCAAAAGCGGCGGTCCGGGAGGCCATTTCAAGCGGAGTGGCGGGAGCCGGGCGGTCCCGATCGGGTCTCCTTTGTGTCGGCTGTCTCGCTCCCGCGGGCCACCCCCTTGTCGTCACGATGCAAGCGGGACCGCAGCTGGAGCGCGCAAGCGGGCACCGCGGCCCGATCCCACCCGTGGGCCGCGACGAGATCCCCCGCCCTTTCCTAACCCATTGCAAGAATTGGCGTCCCCGGCAGGACTCGAACCTGCGACCCACAGTTTAGGAATTTGATATCCGGGGGTTTCTGGCCGTTACCGACAGTTTCCCGGACGCCACCAAACCCTTGCATTCCTGCGGCGTTCCTGCTACTGTCCGCTACCGAGGAACCACCAACAATTCCCCCTCGGTGGTTCCTAGGTGGTTCCTAGACCGGGAGGCGGCAGGATGCGCGGCAAGATCACAAAGCGTTCGGTGGATGCGTTGCAGCCGGCGGCGGATGGCCGCGAGATGATCCTATGGGATAGCGAGGTCGCCGGTTACGGCGTGCGCATGCAGCGCGGCGATGCCAAGGTGTATGTCCTGAAATACCGCGCCGGCAGCGGACGCGAGGCGCCGTTGCGCAAGCTGACCATCGGAAAGCACGGCTCACCCTGGACGGCGGACCAGGCGCGCGCAGAGGCGAAGCGGCTGCTGGCGATGGTCGCGGCCGGCAAAGACCCGGCCGGGGCAAAGAGCGAGGCGAAGGCCGCGCCGACCGTCGCCGAGTTTGCCGGGCGCTTTCTCGCCGAACACGCTGAGGCAAAGCGCAAGGCTTCGACCGCGCGGGAATACCGCCGCCTCGTCGAGCACGTCATTGTCCCGGCGATCGGCAAGAAGCGCGTCGCCGAGGTGGCGCGGCAGGACATCGCCAAGCTGCACCATGCGAAGCGCGCGACCCCTACCGAGGCGAATCGGACATTGGCTTGTCTGTCCACAATGATGAACCTCGCCGAGCGCTGGGGCTTGCGGCCGGACGGCTCCAATCCGTGCCGTCATGTCGAGAAATACAAGCAGCGGCGGCGTGAGCGCTTTCTGTCCGCCGATGAACTGGCGCGGCTCGGGGGGGCAATCGCCGCCTATGACGGATCGCCGCATGTCGTCGCCGCGGTCAAACTCTTGGTGTTCACTGGCGCGCGGCTCGGGGAAGTGCTGGGGCTGCAATGGCAATGGATTGATTTCGAGCGCGGCGAGGCGCGGTTGCCGGACAGCAAGACCGGCGCAAAGACCCTGCACCTACCGCCCCCGGCATTGGAGGTTCTATCGGCGCTGCCGCGCGTCGAAGGCAATCCGCACGTCATCGTCGGCAAGAAGCCCGGCGCGCGGCTCGTCAACCTGGAAAAGCCGTGGCGCGCGATCCGCAAGACGGCCGGTCTCGACGAAGTGCGGCTTCACGATCTGCGCCACGCTTTCGCCTCGATTGCCGCGGCGAGCGGCATGGGATTGCCGATCATCGGCAGATGCTCGGCCACTCTCAGCCGCAGACCACCGCGCGCTACGCGCACCTCGCCAGCGATCCGGTGAAGGCCGCCGCCGCCACGGTCGCGGGCAAGATCGCCGCGGCGATGAGCGGCAAGACAGTCCCGGCCGAGGTCGTGAAGATCGGCACTCGGCGATAATCGAGTTCGCGGCGGATAGGGTAGCTCCCGATACGGCCGGCACCGCACCGGCCTTCCGCCGCGACCACCCTGCGGGGCGCCAGCGGAGGCGCAATTGCCGTGCCCTATGTGTCCCTCACCGAGCGCGAGCGTGCCGAATGGATGACACTCCCCGAAGCCATCACGCACGTCGTCTCGACCGATAGCTGTACGGAAACCGAAGCACGACGGCAAATTCAGGAAGCCCTGAATGACGGCGAACTGCGGCTGCCCCGATGGGCCGATAGGGCCGAACCGCCGGGCAGCCCCAGAATGAGCAGGATGCAAATGCCCGACGATCGCACCCCGCAAGCGGGCGAGTGGAAAGCTGCTCGGATCGATTGGGATGCAGGAACCGTACTGAACGAGGTGAGCGAATATCGGCCAGGGGAATGGCGTGTCCTATGGCTTAGCCGTGTAACGGTCGTCTCAATTTGGCGGCCCGCTACCGAAGCGAAGGCCGAGCCACCAAATCCGGCAGACAATGAGGTGATCAAGAAATCGTCGAAGCTGAAGAAAATCCAGTCGCATATCGCCGCAACCTACCCCAACGGCATTCCCGCTGGGGTGACAGACAAGATGATTGCGAACGCCACCGGCACGAGTGAACGCCACGTGCGGCGGGCGCGCCGCCAATAGGACAGTGTTACTTACCTAACGGCCAAAAGCGGACAAGGCCGGATTTGGCCGGTTATGCCCGTAGAATGCCGCAGCACCACGCGCTACCTCGCTCTCACCCCACCATGAGGCGAGGACATGGAGCGCCTACTCGACACCGAGGCAGCGTCGCAACGACTGGCGGAAAAGGGCATCAGCCGCACCCCAAAGACACTGCGCAAGCTGCGCTGCACTGGCGGCGGCCCCAAATTCGTTCGACTGAACGGCAAGCCCTACTATACCGATCCCCTGTTGAACGAGTGGATCGAGGAGCGGTTGTCAGCGCCGCGCGGCAGCACCAGCGCGGGGGCCTGAGCGATGGCCCGCACAGCAGAACGCCGCCCCGTGGCGGGGGCGGCGCCCGAAAACATCGGCAACAGCAGCGCCGCCGATGGTAGCCCAGCCGCCCCGCCACCGCAACCCCTGGCACGCCGCCGCCGCCCGCAAGCACCGAGGAGGCCGGGCGCGAAGGCGTTGAAGGCCGGGCGCGACCTCTACGCCCCCTGGAGGCCGCGATGAGCCTCCATGCTCTTGCGAGCGGTTCCTTGATCGCCGATCCCCAGCAACGGCAGGGCAGCAAAGGACCATTCACCACCGCGACGCTGCGCGTCAGCACGGGTGAGGGCGAGGCCGTTCTCGTCTCGACGATCGCCTTTGGGGATGAGGGCGCGCGGCTGCTCGATTACCGCCGTGGCGATGCGCTCGCCATCTCGGGGCGGGCAACGCTGACCGCCTGGACCGGACGCGACGGCACAGAGCGGCACGGGTTGAGCCTCGTTGCCGAGCAAATCGCCGCCGCCAAGCCGCAGCGGGAGGCGCCAGGCGCGCCGAGAGCGCGAGCGCGACCATCGGCACCAAGGCCGGCTTACGCGCGCCACAGAGCCGCCGCCGCGGAGCCTGCCGGCGATGGCGGGCGGCCGTTCGACGACGCGCTCGACGACATCGGGGTCGGCCGATGAGCGCCGAGACGATCGCACGCGCGCTCGGCGGAGAATATCGGGCCGGAAGCTGGTGGCGCGCGCGCTGCCCGGTGCACGGCAGCAACGGGGCGTCGCTGGCGCTCACAGAAGGTCAGAACGGGGTTGTCGCCTATTGCCACGGCGGCTGTTCGCGTCTCGCCGTTATGACAGAGTTGCGGCGCCTGCGCCTCATCGACGCGGAGACTCGGCCATCGGCCGATGAATTGTCGCGCCAGCGCGACGTTCTGGCGAAGCGGCAGGAAGCCGAAGCCGCCGAGAGAAAGCGCAAGATCGCCGAGGGGCTGGACATTTGGGCCGACAGCTACCCGGCCGACGCAACCGGCCAGATAGGCCGCTATCTCGGCTCTCGGGGCATCCTCATTCCGATCCCGCCGACGCTCCGCCTACACGGGATGTTCGGCTCCTACGGCTGGCACCCGGCCGGTGGCCGGTGGCCGCAGATGGTCGCTCTCATCGAACACGTCGAACACGGGCCGGTAGGGGTAAGCCGCACCTTCCTGATTCGGGACGGATCGGCAAAGGTCGGGATCGATCCTGTCCGGCTGTTCAAGGGTGCTGCCAAGGGCGGCGCCGTGCGGCTCGGCCCCGTCAAGCCGGGCGAATGGCTGGCCGTCGGCGAAGGCGTCGAGACGGTTTTGAGCGTCATGCAGTCCTGCGAATTGGCAGGCTGGGCAGCGCTGAGCGCAACCGGCCTCGAAAGCCTTATGCTGCCGGCCGAGGCGGACAGGGTGCTGATCGCCGGCGACAATGACGCCAATGCTCGCGGGCAACGCGCCGCGCTCATCGCCGCCCGGCGTTTCCGGCGGGAAGGCCGTCGCGTCAAGGTGATAATCCCGCCGGTGCCCGATACCGACTGGAACGATGTTCTCCTCGGCCGCGCTCCGGGAGTCGTCCGACATGGATGACATCAAGCGCGCCATGGATGGCGCCGCCTATGGCGCAGAACTCTACCTCGCCGATGCCCGACCGCCCGAGTTCAGCGACGAGGCGCTCGCCCTCGAATTTTCGGCCAAGCATCGCGAGGAACTGCGCTTCGTCGCCGTATGGGGCAGATGGCTCGAATGGGCGGAGGCACGCTGGCGTTTCGACGAGACGATGCGGACCTTCGACCGCGCCCGCGCCATCTGCCGCGCCAATAGCGCGCTGCTTGCCGATCCCAAACAAATCAAACTCGCCGCTGCTGTTGCCAGCGCAAAGACGGTTGCCGCGGTTGTCAGTCTCGCTCGCTCTGATCGCCGCCACGCCGCAACCACCGAACAGTGGGACACCGATCCCGGTTTTCTCAATGTCAAAGGAGATTGATCATGGGCGTCGAATTGCGCACCGGAACCATCCGCCCCACCCGCCGCGAAGACTATTGCACCAAAATTACCGCCGTCGCACCCCGCGGCGAATGTCCCTTGTGGGGCAAGTTCCTCGATTGCGTCACCGCAGAGGACAAGGATCTGCAATCGTACCTTCAGCGCGTCGCCGGCTACTGCCTTACCGGATATACCAGCGAACACGTGATGTTTTTTCTCTATGGCACGGGCGCTAACGGCAAAAGCGTCTTCATCGGCACGCTCGCTGGCATCCTCGGTGACTACGCGACGACGGCGCCCATGGAAATGTTCACCGTGTCGAATACCGATAGGCACCCGACCGAACTCGCCATGCTGCGCGGCGCCCGCCTCGTCACCGCACAAGAAACCGAACAGGGGCGGCGATGGGCTGAAGCCAAAATCAAGGCGTTGACCGGGGGCGACCGCATCTCGGCCCGGTTCATGCGGCAGGATTTTTTCGAGTTCACGCCGCAATTCAAACTCCTGATCGCCGGCAATCACAAGCCGGGGCTGCGCGGAGTCGACGAGGCCATCCGCCGCCGCATCCATCTGATCCCCTTCAAGGTCACGATCCCGCCCGATGAGCGCGATCCCGAGTTGCCGGAAACGCTCAAGGCGGAATGGCCCGGCATCCTGGCATGGGCGATAGCAGGTTGCCTCGAATGGCAGCGCATCGGCCTCGCCCCGCCCGCCGCCGTCCGCAACGCAACCGATGCCTACCTCGCCTCGGAGGACGCGCTCGCCCAATGGCTTGACGAATGCTGCGCTCGCGATCCCCAGTATGCCGAGCGCAGCAGCGCCCTCTTCGCCAACTGGAAACGATGGGCTGAGACCGCCGGCGAGTTTGCCGGATCGCAAAAACGCTTCTCGCAAATGCTCGAAGATCGCGGCTTCGAACGCGGCTTGAACGGCGCGGGTCAAGCCATATTCCGCGGCCTCGCACTCAAGCCCCAGGACCCCGACCTAGGGATCTGAGGGGACACCTGCTTATCGGCGCCACCTGCGCGCGCGCGCGTACGTCATTATAGAGGCAATCCCTCAGATCCCTAGGACCGATAACGCTTCGTCCTGTCGCATCTGTCGCAAAACAGGGTCAGAGCCGCAGAAACCCTCGGTTTCCGCCTCGCCGACAAAAACGCCCCCATCGGAGGACAGCATGACCTCTTCATCGCCCATTGCCGCCGCCGCCGCCCCGGCCGATCCCCGCACCGAATTGCGCGAGCGCCTCCTCGCCCATCGGCGCGCCCTCGTCGCCGAGATGATCGCCGGCGGCTACAGCGCCTCGATCGGCACGCTGTTGACGGGGATCGCCGCCGCTCTCGACGCGCTTGACGCGGAGAAGACCGGGAAGTGACAGACACGTGCTCACTCGCATCTGTGC
>JBOHMF010000001.1:0-48438 GCA_050730055.1 Allostellaceae bacterium | reverse complement strand
CCGCGCCTTGTGCGGCGGGGTGCGCAGCGAAGCCTGGGCCGGGACCTACGGCGCGGTGCCCGGCGTTCCACCCGAATTTGCCGAGAACGCCGCGCTCAACATCCTGTGGAGCAACAACGCCACGGTATCGAACCTGCACATCGCGCGCGGCGTCCGCCGCGCCAAACGCAGGGGCGGGCGGCTTGTCGTCATCGACCCGCTGCGCACCAAGATCGCCGAGCAGGCCGATCTGCACCTCGCCGTGCAACCCGGCACCGACACGCTCCTGGCCTGGTCGCTGGCGGTTGAACTCGAACGGCTCGGGGCCTTTGACAACGCCTTTATTGCCGCGCATGTGCTCGGCCTTGAGGAGTTCATGGCGCGGGCGCGCACCTGGCCGGCGGCGCGCGCGGCGGCTGTCTGCGGCATTCCGGAAGGGCAGATCCTGACCCTGGCGCGATGGCTCGCCGAGGCCGACCCGGTCGTGTTTGCGCCGGGCAACGGTCTCGAACGCGGCCGCAATGGCGGCAGCGCCATCCGCGCGATCATCGCGCTGCCGGCCCTCACCGGCAAACTGGGCCGCGGCAGCGGCATCGTCCTGGGCGCGAGCAACGCCTTTCCCAAGACCCCGGACCGCTTGCAGCGGCCCGATCTGATGCCCGCGCCGACGCGCACGATCAACATTCTCGATGTCGGCCGGCATCTCGCCGAGGACGATCTCGATCCGCCGCTGCGCGCGGTATTCATCTACAACCACAACCCGGCCGTCGTTCACCCGGACCAGAACCGGATGCACCGCGGGCTTCTCCGCGAGGATGTCTTTGCGGTCGGCATCGATGTGACGATGACCGAGAGCATGGCCACTTGCGACATCGTCCTGCCGGCGGCGACGCATTTCGAATGCGCCGATCTCTATCCTTCCTATGGCCATCATTGGTTGCAGCGGGCCGAACCCGCCGTCCCGCCGCAGGGCGAAGCGCTCCCCAATACCGAGATTTTCCGTCGCCTCGCCGCCCGCTTTGGTTTTGCCGAGCCGTGCTTCACGGCGAGCGATGCCGAGTTGATGGATGATGCCGTCGATGCCGCCGATCCGCGCCTCAAGGGATTGCGGCCGAGCCAGATTCCGACACGCAACGCCTTGCGGATGACGGCGGCGGACGGCCAGCCGCTGGTGCTGTTTGACACGGTCTTCCCGGCGACCCCGTCGGGCAAGATCGAACTGAAGTCGGAGAGTCTGGCCGCGCGCTGGGGCGCGGCGGCGCTCTTGCCGGACTGGCGCGCGGGCGACACCGATTATCCGCTGCGGCTGATCTCGCCGTCGTCCGACAAGCGCATCTCCTCAACCATGGGCCACCTGCCGGGTTCGCTCAAGGCGCCGCCCCTTTTGATGAACCCGCAGGACGCCACAGCGCGCGGTCTTGCCGCCGGCGCCGAGGTCCGGGTGTGGAACGCGCGCGGCGCGGTCATCCTGCCGCTCAAGATCAGCGATGCGGTGCCGCCCGGGGTTGTCGCCAGCGAAAAGGGCGTCTGGCTCGCCACCAGTCGCACCGGGCAGACGATTTCCGCCCTCGTTTCGGCCGATCTGCGCGCCGATCTCGCCGAAGGCGCCTGCTTTAACGATACCGCGGTCGAGGTTGGCGCCGCCTGATCGCCTGCTGATCCTTGGCGGACCGCATCGGGTTGACGATCTATAATGGGGCGGCGCGGGAGAGGAGTTGAGCGATGGATCTGCGTTTCACCGCCGATGAACTGGCGTTTCGCGACGAGATCCGAGGGTTTATCCGGGATCACCTGCCGGATGACATCCGCGAGCGGATGCGGCTCGGCTATGCGCCGCAAAAAGAGGATACGGTACGCTGGCAACGCATCCTCAACGAGCGCGGCTGGGCCGCGTTCAACTGGCCGCGGGACTATGGCGGGCCCGGCTGGACCCCGATCCAGCGCATGATCTTTCTCGAAGAGAACCAGTTGGCGCCGGCCCCCGAGGTCTCCTCCTTCAACATCACGATGATCGGCCCGGTGTTGATCCAGTTTGGCACCGAGGAGCAGAAGCGCCGCTTTCTGCCGCGCGCCGCCAATATCGATGACTGGTGGTGCCAGGGGTTCTCGGAACCGGGCGCGGGGTCCGATCTCGCCGCGCTCAAGACCGCGGCCCGGCGCGAGGGCGACCACTACATCGTCAACGGTCAGAAGGTCTGGACCTCGACGGCGCATCACGCCGACTGGTGCTTCTGTCTGGTGCGCACCGATCCGGCGGCAAAAAAGCGGCAGGAAGGCATCTCGTTTCTGCTGATCGACATGAAGACGCCGGGGATCACGGTGCGGCCGATCATCTCGATCGACGGCAGCCATCACCTGAACGAGGTGTTTTTTGACGATGTCCGGGTTCCGGTCGAGATGCGCGTCTTTGCGGAGAACCGCGGCTGGGATGTCGCCAAATACCTCCTCGGCAACGAACGCACCGGCATCGCCCGGCTCGGCAAATCAAAGGAGCGGGTCAGGTTTGCCCGCGAGACGGCGCATGAGGTGCGCGCCCACGGCAAGCCGCTGATCGAGGACCCGACCTTCCGCCAGCGCGTCGCGCAGTTGGAGGTCGATATCAAGGCGCTGGAGATCACCCAGCTCCGCGTTGTCTCCGATTACGCCAAAAAGGAGGCGGGTAAGCCCGATCCCTTGTCCTCGGCCTTGAAGATCAAGGGGACGGAACTGTTGCAGGCGACGACCGAACTGGCGATGGATGTCGGCGGACCCCTGGCGATGCCCGACTGGGCGCAGGAACTGGAAGCGCTCAGCAACGAGCCGGAACTCGGTCCCGCCTGGGCGAGCGAAGCGACCAAGAGCTATCTCTTTCTGCGCGCCGCCTCGATCTATGGCGGCACCAACGAGATCCAGAAGAACATCCTGACCAAGGCGGTGCTGGGGCTCTGATGAATTTTGATCTGACCGATGAGCAGCGCCTCCTGCGCGAATCCGTCGAGCGGCTGCTTGCCGACCATTACGGTTTTGCCCAGCGGCGCTCCTATCTCGCCGAGCCGGAGGGCTGGAGCCGGGCGCTGTGGTCGCGCTATGCCGAGCAGGGTCTCCTGGGGCTGCCCTTTGCCGAGGAGCATGGCGGGTTTGGCGGTGGCGCGATCGAGACCATGCTGGTGATGGAAGCGTTTGGCCGGGTCCTGGCGCTCGAACCCTATCTGGCGACGGTGGTGCTGTGCAGCACCGCGCTCGGCCTCTACGGCAGCGCCGCGCAGAAATCGGCGATCCTGCCGCAGATCGCCGAGGGCCGCACGACCCTGGCCTTTGCCCATGGCGAGCGCCAGGCGCGCTATGACCTCAGCGATGTGCTGACGACAGCCAAACCGAAGGCCGATGGGTGGGTGCTCGACGGCGCCAAGAGCGTCGTCGTCCACGGCGACAGCGCCGATCGGCTGATCGTCAGCGCGCGTCTCTCGGGCGAACGCGACGATCCCGACGGTCTCGGCCTGTTTCTGGTCGATGCCAAGGCAAACGGCGTCGCCCGCCGCTCCTACCCGATGCGCGACGGCACGCGCGCGGCCGAGGTCGCGCTTCACGCGGTCGAGGTCGGCCGCGATGACGTATTGGGCGAACCCGGCCGGGCGTTTCCGGTCATCGAGCGGGTCGTCGAGGCGGGCATCGCGGCGACCTCGGCCGAGGCGATCGGGGCGATGGAAGCGATGCATGGGATGACCCTCGAATATCTGAAGACGCGCCAGCAGTTCGGCCGGCCGATCGGGCAGAACCAGGCGTTGCAGCACCGCGCCGCGGAAATGCTGATCGCGCTCGAACAGGGCCGCAGTCTGGCGCTGCTGGCGGCGATGATGGTCAACGAGCCCGACCCCGCGGAGCGGTCGCACAATCTGGCGATGGCCAAGGTCGGTGTCGGTCAGGCGAGCCGCTTTGTCGCGCAGAATGCCGTCCAGTTGCACGGCGGCATCGGCATGACCGAGGAATACGCGGTCGGCCATTATTTCCGCCGCGTCATGGTCATCGAACACAGCTTTGGCGACCCTGCCTATCATCTCTCGCGGCTCGCCGCGCGCGTCGAATAGGTCTTTTGGGAGGAGAGCGGAAATGAGCATCGAACTCAACCACACAATCATCGCGGCCAGGGACAAATGGGCTTCGGCCAAGTTCCTCGCCGGGATCCTGGGTCTGGAGGCGGGACCGGAATGGGGCCACTTTGTCCCGGTGCGCACGGATAACGGGGTCACCCTCGATTTTGCCGAGGCCGAGACTATCAGCCCCCGGCATTACGCCTTTCTCGTCGGCGAAGCCGAGTTTGACGCCGCGCTTGCCCGCATCCGCGCCGGGGGCGTCAAGCATTACGCGACCCAGCGCCGCGAACTGCCGGGCGAGATCAATCACCGCTATGGCGGCCGCGGGGTCTATTTTGACGACCCGAACGGTCATCTCCTCGAACTGATCACCCGGCCCTACGGCACGACCCCCGAAGGCGGCGGCTGAAGCGTCCGCTCACACCAAGGTCAAGAACGCCCGTAGCCGGCGACCGGCTCACGCACGCCGCTCTCGCGCAAGGCGTGCCACATCATCGCCGAGGCGCTGGAGAGGACCGGCTTCTCCAGATCGCGTTCGAGCGCCGCGAGCACCGGCACGGTCGGCATCCCGGTGCCGGAGAGAAACACCGCCTCGGCGTCCGCGGTATCGACCGCGCGCGCCAGGCGGTAGGTGCGCTCGGCGGTTTCGTCGTAGATGTTGGTGACGCCCTTCAGATTGTCGCAACGGACGACGCGAAACCCGTGCGCCTCGAGATGCGCCTTTCCTTTGAGGGTCGCTTCCGCCGAATAGGGCGCGCCGAGCGCCACGCGCTTGACCCCGAGGCGCTCCAGCGCGCGCACAACCGCGCCAAACGCGGTGATGACGGGGACGCCGTAGGTGTGCCGCAGGCGCGCGAGGAGGTCGGCCTCGCCCTGCTGGCCGAGCTCGTAGCTTGTCGCGGTATGGGCCAGGACGATGATGTCGGGCTTCGCCAGGACCAGCATCTCGACGCTGATGTCGAGGGCCTCGACCATCGAACGGGTGCGCGCCTCCTGTCCGCTGAGCGAACCGGGCACACCGCGCGCGACCATGCGGTTGAAATGCACCGACACGCCGGCAGGCGTCAGCGCGATCATCTCCGCTTCCACGGTCGGGTTGCCGGGCGGCAGCAGAAAGCCCAGCCGTGCTCGCCATCCGATCATTGCGCCTTCCCTTGCCGCCGCTCGCCGGTCGCATGATCTTAACCTGCGGCCGCCGGATTGCTACGGCCGATCCGCGCCCGTGGTGATGGGATGGCCGATTTTGCGGTCGCGCTGGCGGTCCATGTGCTCGCCATCGTGGTCTGGATCGGTGGCGTTTCGATGGTGACGACGGTGATCCTGCCGGCGCTGGGGACACGCGAGAGCATAGAGGAGCGGCTCGCCGCCTTTGCCGCCTTTGAGCGCCGGTTCGCTTGGCAGGCCCGCGCAGCGACCCTCCTTGCCGCGGCGAGCGGCTTTTTCATGGTCGATCGGCTCGGTCTGTGGGCGGAGTTCTCGTCACTCCGCTACTGGTGGCTCGATGCGATGGTGCTGGTCTGGCTCGTCTTTACGCTGCTGCTGTTTGTCGCCGAGCCGTTGTTTGTCGAGCGCTGGCTGGAGCGGCGCCGGGCGCGCGCACCCGAGAGCACGCTGCGGCTCGTCCGGCGGTTTCACTGGGTCATGCTGATCGCAAGCCTCATCACCATTGCCGGGGCCGTGCTCGGCAGCCACGGCGTGTCCTTCTCCGGCTGATCCGGCGAGACCCTGCACCCGCGGGGCAGCCGGCGGCCGCTCCCGCCCTGCTATCGCGCTTCCGTCCAGCTTTCGCACAACCCAAGGACGCAGGTGCTCGACCGGCGGCCTTCGCGCTCCCGCGGCCAGGGCCGACCTTCCGCCGCGATCCCGTTGCGGATCAGCCGCGCGCCAAACGCCGGCACCAGCACCGTGCACATCCCGTAGGGGCGCCCCGGGATCGTATTGGGCTGGGTATGAACCAGCAACGGGTCGCCAAACTCGTACCAGGTCAGCGCGATCTGTTCATCGCTGGTGTCGAGACGCTCGGTCCAGAAATCGCGCGCGTCGCCGGATTTGCTGAACCGCGCTTCGGTCACGGCGAGGGTCGGATCGCGCAACTCGGCATTGATCGCCCCGAGCACGGTGGACTGCAACCATCGCGTCATCGCGATATTATCCGAATAGATCCGCCAGCGCGCTCCCGTCAGCTCGCTTTTGATGTAGAGAACATGTCCGGGTCCACCCGGCGACGACAGGAGACGCCAGAAGGTGGCATTGGTCGTAAAGGCGTCGTTGTCGCTGCCGTTAAGACGAATGACTGAATTTTCCCCGGTCAGGATCACCCGGTTGGCATCGACCGTACTCATATCTCCTCCTCTGCCCGGCCTGGGCGCGGCCGTCACGCCGCGGTCTTGCCGGCCTTGTCGAGCACGTCCTGCGGGGTCATCGACACGATCTCGGCGTAGGTCGGAACAAAATGGCCGCCCTCGATCAACTGGACAAATTCCGGCTTGATCTCGCGCGCCACCAGTTCGCGGATGCGCCGATGCTCGTCGATGTCGGTCCATTCGCCGATCAGATAGAAATGGTCGGGATCGGCGGCGTCACGGCACAACACTCCGTCCTTGACCTGCGCCGGCGAGCGGTGAAAGGGATTGTTGTCGCCGTAATCAAAGACGTTGAACGCCGCGATAAAGGCGTCGCCGCGGCCGGGCTTCACCCGGAAATCATAGACGTGAAAGTAGTTGCCCTGTGTCGCCAAGGGGACGAGAGCCATCGGTTCCTCCCTCAAATCGGCACGCCAAGAGGGCGCGCCTTACTGCGGATTGGCGAGACGCCACACCCGCGGCGGCGACAGCGGCAGCGTGTCGGGTGCGGCGCCCTGCGCGGACCCCAATTCCGATAGGGCGCCGGCGACCGCGTTGGCGATCAGCCCGCCGACCGGGATGATGCCGCCCTCGCCCGCACCCTTGACCCCGAGCGGGTTGGTCGGCGACGGCCGCTCTTCGAGCGAGATCGCGCGGATATTGGGAAAATCGGGCGCGGTCGGGATCAGGTAATCGGCGAGCGTTCCGGCGAGCAGCTGCCCGTGCTCGTCATAGACGAGGTCTTCCAGCAGCGCGCCGCCGAGACCCTGGACGGTCGCGCCGATGACCTGACCATGCAGGGTCAGCGGATTGACGATGCGGCCGACATCCTCGACGACAAGATAATCGAGGAGATCGACCTGCCCGGTGCCGGGATCGACCGCGACATGCGCCGCCGCGGTGCCATAGGCGTAGGTATGGCGGTGATCGTTGGCAAAGGCGTATTCGGCTTCGAGATTGTCCACGGCGAGATCGGCGAGCGCGAGCGCAGCGCCGCCACGCACCCCGGCGCGGCCGTCCTGGATCGCGATCGCGGACGGGGCGCAACCAAGACGCCCGGCCGCCGCCGTGCGGATCTTCCCGACCAATAAGGCGGCGGCTTCGCTGACGGCCGAGCCGCCGAGCACGGTCGAGCGCGAATGAAAGGCGCCGTAACCCTCGGCGAGCAAAGTCGTCGAGCCGTGCCGGACACGAATCTGGTCGATCGCCAAGCCCAGGGAGTCGGCGGCGATCTGCGCCATCACCGTCTCCAGCCCCTGCCCGACCGCGGCCGAACCGACCGCGACCGTGACCGAGCCGTCCGCCTCCAGGGTGAGCCGCGCCAGTTCCTTTGGCCCGGCGCCGCCACCCTCGATAAAGCACGCGACAGCGACGCCATGATAGCGGCCATCGATCAACTGCCCCTGCACCTTCTTCTTTTCGTTCCAGCCGAACTCGGCGAGGCAGCGGTCAAAAGCGTGGGCATAGTCGCCGCTGTCGCACTCGCTCTCGGCATAAAGATCGCCGGGTTCGACGCGGGCCAGCCTGTACGGCATCTCGGCGTCGGCGATCAGATTTTTGCGGCGCATCAGGGCGCTGTCGAGACCCAGATCGTTGGCCGCCAACTCGATCAGCCGCTCGCAGAAAAAACAGCCCTCGTATCGGCCGGGAGCGCGATAGGTCCCGGTCGGGGTCTTGTTGGTCACGAGCGCCGAGGAGGCGATGCGGATGTTCGGGATGCGGTACGGCCCGCTAAAGAACTGCGCGACATTGCGCGGCGCGGTCAGCCCGTTGGTGCGGATATAGGCGCCGAGATCGACATGGATCTCGCCACGAAGCCCCAGGATCGTGCCGTCACGAGAACAGGCGATCTCGACCTCGGCCTCCATCTCGCGGGCATGGTTCATCGCCAAGAGATGCTCGCGGCGGTCTTCGAGCCAGCGCACCGGCCGCCCGACGTATCGCGCGGCAAACGGGATCAGAAAATCCTCGGGATAGAACTCGCCGCGCGCGCCAAAGCCGCCGCCGACATCGTTCTCGATCAGATCGACCGCGCTGTCCGGCAGACCCAGCATCGCCGCGACGGTGCGGCGGTTAAAAAACGGCACCTTGGCGGCGCCCGAGACGACCATCCGGCTGGAGGCCGCGTCCCATTCGGCCAGAAGCCCGCGCGGCTCCATCGGCAGGGCGGTGTGACGCTGCACCCGGAAGCTCCCGCGGCGCGTATAGGGCGCATCGCGGAACGCCGCGTCGGCATCGCCTTTGAGGGCGGTGAATTTCATCGCCAGATTAGTGCCGGCCTCGTCAAACAGCAGGATCTCGTGGCGGGCCGCGATGTGGCGATCGGCAACGACCGGCAGTTCGTCGATCTCCAGCCGGATCGCCTCAACCCCGTCCTCGGCCAAGGCCGGGCTGTCGGCAAGAACGAGCGCGACCGGCTCGCCGGCATAGCGCACCCGGTCTGCGGCAATGACCGGCTGGCGAAACGGCTCGGTCGCGGGCGAGGTCTGCAAGCGCAGCGGGATGCGGGGAATGGCGCCGATCTCGGCCGCGGTGATGACCGCCCGGACACCGGGAACCGCCAGCGCCGGCGCGGCATCGAGCCGGCGGATATGGCCGTGCGCCATAGGGCTGCGCAGGAGCGCGGCATGGACCATGCCGGGGCGCGCGAGATCGCCGACATATTCGCCGCGCCCGCGCAAAAAGCGCAGATCCTCGACCCGCTCGACCGGGCTGCCGATGTACCGATTGGTCAGGGTCACGGCTTCTCCCCTTGCCGATAGGCGGCGCGCGCTTCGAGGATCGCTTCGACGATCGGGATGTAGCCGGTGCAGCGGCACAGATTGCCGGAGAGCACGGAACGGATGCGTTCTTCGCTCGCATCCGGTTCTTCGCTCAAAAGCGCATGTGCGGTGGTCAGGATGCCGGGGGTGCAAAAGCCGCATTGCAGCGCGTGATGCTTCCTGAAGGCGGTTTGCAGCGGGGAGAGGCCCTCATCCTGCGACAGCCCCTCGATCGTCGTGACCGTGCTGCCGTCCATCTGCACCGCCAGCATCAGGCAGGAGCGCACCGCTTCCCCGTCGACGATCACGGTGCAGGCGCCGCAGACGCCGTGCTCGCAACCGATATGGGTGCCGGTCAGGCGCAATGTGTCGCGCAGGCAATCGGCGAGGCTGAGGCGCGGTTCGACCTCGACCGCGACCCCATTGCCGTTGACCGTGAAGGCAACCTTCATCAGCGGCTTTCCGTCCGGGCGGCGGCGGAAAGTCCGCGCGCGAGGAGGGTGGCGACAAGGGCGCGCCGGTAATCGGCATCGGCGTGCAGATCGTGCGGCGGATCGACCGCAGCGGAGGCCGCCTCCGCCGCTGCGGCAATCGCCACCTCGTCGATTGCGCGGCCGTTCAACATCCCCTCGACCGCGGCCAGCCGGTGCGGCCGCTGGCAGGCACCGATGACGGCGATGTGCGTGTCGCGAGCGTGTCCCTGCGCACCCTCGTCATAGAACAAGGCGACCCCGGCAAGGGCAAAATCGCCGGGACGCCGGGCAAATTCCCCGAATGCCCAGCGCCGCTCCCGGGGCCAGGGCGGCAGGTGCAATTCGGTGACGAGTTCGCCGGGACGCAGCGCGGTTTCGAGCGGCGCGAGAAAAAACGCCGCCGCGGGGATTGTCCGCGCGCCGGCCGCGCCGACCACCCGGATCGCGCCGTCGCAGGCGACCGCGATCCCCGGCAGTTCCGCCGCCGGATCGGCATGGGCAAGGCTGCCGCCGACCGTGCCGCGGTTGCGGATCTGGTAGTGCGCGACGTGCCGGACCGCCTCGCGCAACAGCGGGTGCGCGGTCGCAAGCCTTCCGTCGGTCTCGATGTCGCGCCAGCGCACCCTGGCACCGAGGCGGACACCGTCGGCGCCGATGGCAATTCCGTCGAGTCCGCAGACCCGCCGCAGATCGACAAGAAGGCTCGGGGCGGCGAGGCGGAAGGCGAGCAGCGGCATCAGGCTCTGACCGCCGGCGATCGGTTTGGCCTCGGGATCGGCGGCGAGCAATGTGACCGCCTCTTCCAGGGTCTCGGGAGCCCGGTATTCGAAACGCGCCGGCTTCATTCGGATGATCGGCGAAGGAACAGGAACAGGAATTAGGACAGTTTCCACCGCCCCGCGCAACCCCGGCGCCGAGCCAGAGCGCCGACCGCGATCACCCCGGCGTGATCGGCATGGTCGCGATGTCGCTCCAGGCCACCGGCGCCCCGGCCTTCCCGGCGGCCTCCGCCGGCGGCAGGGCCGGGTCCCAATGAATGGCCAGAAAGCGCCGGCCGGTCACCGCCCCGGCCGCATCGGAGACGAGCCAGAGGAGCGGCGGCACCATGACCTCCGGCTGGATCATCCGATCGCGCGCAAAACCGGCCGTCTCGGAAATCATCGACGTATTGGTCATCCCGCCCGGCACCAGCACATTGACGGTGACGCCGCTTCCGGCAAGGTCCTTGGCCCAGATCGCGCTCATCGCCTCAAGCGCGGCCTTTGACGGGCCGTAGGTCGGCATCCCGGCGTTCAGCATCGTGCCGAGGCTGGTCGTGACATTGACGATACGCCCCCAGCCGCGGCGCATCATCTCGGGTGCGAGAGCGCGGGCCAGCGCCAGCGGGGCGGTCGTGTGCACCGCGACAAAGCGGCGCCACTCGGGCGAGGAAATCTCCCAGAATTTGAGCGGGTTCTGCCAGCTGTCGGGGCGGATCGCACCGGGGCCGATCCCGGCATTGTTGACAAGAATGTCGATCGACCCAAAGCGGCTCCGCGCGGCGCCGACAATCTCATCGACCGCTTCATCCCGCGCGAGATCGGCCGCGAGCGTCATCAGAGCGGCGCCGCCGCCCCATTCGCTTGCGCTTGCTGCGAGCATCTCGCGCTCGCGATCGATGGCGGCCACCCGGAGGCCGGCGTCGAGAAGACCGCGCACCAGTTTCCGCCCGATGCCGCCCGCCGCCCCGGTCACGATCGCCGTTCTGTCCTTGCCTTGCATCGCCTTTCCTCCCGGTCTTTTTGAAGACCATGTCCTCGCCGCCTGGAACGGACGGCGGGCTATTCCGACACGTCCAGCGGCCGCCGCTGCGCCCACGGGCAGGCGCGCTCAAAGGCGGCGGCGACGCGCATGAGGGCAGCGTCGGCGCCGGCCGGGGCGACAAGCTGGATGGCGAGCGGCAGACCGGCGCTGTCAAAGCCTGCGGGCAGGCTGACCGCCGGATTGCCGGTCAGGTTGAACGGCATCGTATAGGGGTACCAGGCGGCACGGATGTTCGGGACCAGTTTGTTGTCGATCTCGATCGGGCCAAAGAAGTCCTGATCGATCGGCACCGCGGGGCGCGACAGGGTCGGCGTCGCGACGATGTCGCATTGCTCGAACCAGGATTGGACCTGTCGGTAGAGACGGGTGCGCTGAAAGATGGCGTCGTACAATTCGGCGGCGGAACAGCCGGCGATCCGGTCCATCTGGCGCACAAAGGTCGGGCACATGATGGCGCGATGCTGCGCCAGATGATGACCGAACTGCGCCCTCCGGTAGGCGCCGTTGACGGCAAACCAGACCCGCTCCGGGTTCTCAAACGGCGCGGTCAGTTCGTCAACGTCCCCCCCGAGGCCGGCGAGCGCCTCCAGCGCGCTGTCGCAGGCGGCCAGTACCTCGCGGGCGACAAGGGGGTTGCCGAGACGCGGCCGCCAGCCGATGCGCAGCCCCTTCAGCGATCCTTCGCTGCCGGCAGCCGCAGGAAAATCGGACTTGCCGCGCGCGACCGTCAGCGGGTCGCGGCTGTCGGGTCCGGCCATCGCGTCCAGCATCAGCGCCGTATCCAGCACCGTGCGGGTCATCGGGGTGGTGTAGGAGATGTTGCCAAACCCGTCCTGCGCCGCTTCCTGCGGCACGACGCCAAGCCCCTGCTTGAAGCCGATGATGCCGTTGCAGGCGGCCGGGATGCGCGTCGAGCCGCCGCCGTCCGTCGCCACCGCGAGCGGCACAAGACCGGCGGCGACGGCGACGGCCGAGCCGCCGCTCGACCCGCCGGAACTGCGATCGGCGCGCCAGGCGTTGCGCGTGCGGCCAAAGAGCGGCGCCTCGGTCAGGCATTGCTGACCGAATTCCGGGGTCGTGGTCTTGCCGACGATGATCGCTCCCGCGCGCTTCAGGCGCGCCACCGCGACCGCGTCCTCGTCCGGGACGTAGTCCTTGAAAATGAGCGACCCCCAGGTGGTGCGCAGACCCGCCGTCGGCACCAGGTCCTTGACCGCGAGCGGGACGCCGTGCAGCGGTCCGAGCGGGGCGTTCTGCATCACCGCCCGCTCCGCCTCGCGGGCGGCGTTCATCGCCGCATCGGCCGCGACGGTGATAAAGGCATTGAGGACGGGTTGACTCTCCTCGATGCGCGCGAGCGTGGCCGCGATGACCTCGACCGGCGACACCTCCCGGTTGCGGATCATCACCGCCAACTCGGCGGCCGGGATGAAGGCGAAACCGGTCATGGCCGCTCGCCGCGGCAGCAAGGCGCGAGGCCGATCCGGCAAAGCTTGACGGGCATGGGCTTTCCTGGCGTGGTTCGAGCGGGATCTTACGAGCGCCGGCCGCGCTGTCAGCCCGCGATAAAGGATGCGCGGCAAGGGGAAAGGAATCCGCCATGAAAGTCGGTCTGTTTGTCAATACCCAGTTCCCCGAGGGCTTCACTCTGGCGGAACGCATTCCCGAGATGATCGCGCAGGTGCGCGCCGCGCGCGAGGCCGGTTTTTCGTCGCTCTGGTTCCCGCATCACTGGCTGACCCACCCGATGCAGATGCTGCAGATCGCGCCGCTCATGGGTTATGTCGCGGCCCACACCGAGGGCATGACGATCGGGCCGAACATCCTGATCCTGCCGCCGCTCAACCCCGTGCACGTGGCCGAGGAAGCCGCCACCCTCGACCTCCTGACCGGCGGCCGGTACATCCTCGGCGTCGGCCTCGGCTACCGGCGGCCGGAGTTTGACGCCTTTGGCATTCCTCTCGCCGAGCGGGCGGCGCGGTTCAGCGAAAGCATCGCCCTGATGCGCCGGTTGTGGAGCGGGGAGCCGGTCAGCCACAAGGGCCGCTTCTACACGGTCGAGGGCGCCGGGCTCAGCGCCAAGCCGGCGCACGCGGGCGGGCCGCCGCTCTATATCGCCGGGCAGGCCGATGTCTCGGTCCGGCGCGCGGCGCGGATTGGTGACGCCTGGCTGATCATGAATACCGGTCTCGGCAAGATCGTGCCGCTGATGCAGACCTATCGCGCTGCTCTGAAGGAGTATGGCCGGACGCCGATCGAATTCCCGATCACGGTGGAATGCCATGTCGGCGCCCGCCACGCGACGGCGCACGAGGAGTGCCGGGAGCCGCTCGAATACAAGTACAACGCCTACGCCGCCTGGGGGATGGAGGACCGTCCCGCGGCCTCGTTTGCGGATTTTGCGCGCGACCGCTTCATCATCGGCGACAAGGCTTCGGTCAAGGAGGAGATCGCGCGCTACCGCGAGCTTCTCGGCGTCGATCATTTCATCATGCGGGTCCAGTGGCCCGGGCTGCCGCAGGAGCGGGCACTGGCGTCGATCCGCCGGCTGGGCGAGATTTTTGCGGCGTAATCCGCGGCGGCTGCGGTCGGCCGAACTGCTCTCACAGCAGCCCGCGCAGCAGCGCGACGAGCGGAGTGTCGGCGGGCGGCATCCGGTATTCAGCGAGCCGCTCGGGGCGCACCCATGAGAGGCGCTGACCTTCGCGCGCAGCGACAAACCCCTGCCATTTGCGGCAGACGTAAAGCGGCATCAGCAGGTGGAAATCGGCGTAGGCGTGCGAGGCAAAGGCAAAGGGCGCGAGACAGCTCTGATGCACGTCGATGCCGAGTTCCTCGGCCAGCTCGCGGCAGAGCGCCTGCTCCGGCGTCTCGCCCGGGTTCAGCTTGCCGCCGGGAAACTCCCACAACCCAGCCATCGCTTTGCCCTCCGGGCGCTGCGCCAGGAGGACGCGGCCGTCGGTATCGACGAGCGCCACCGCCGCGACCAGCACCAAGGGACCGCCCGCCCCGCTGGCCGCGCCCGGCGGCCGCGGGCATTCGTTGTCAACTGCGGTAGCTGCCATTGATATCGACATAGCCGTGGGTCAGGTCGCAGGTCCATACCGTGGCCCGGCCCTGACCGATCCCGAGATCGACCGCGAGGCTGATCTCGCGGCCCGCCATGTGCGCGGCGACCGGGGCCTCGTCGTAACCGGGGACCGGGCCGCCCTCGGCGGCGATCGTGACGCCGCCGACCGCGACTTTGAGGCGGTCGCGATCGGCCTTCTCGCCGGCCTTGCCGACCGCCATGACGATGCGGCCCCAATTGGCGTCGCCGGCCGCGATCGCGGTTTTGACCAGGGGAGAATTTCCGATGGCCAATCCGACCCGGCGCGCCGCCCGGTCCGATTCGGCGCCCGCGACCGCGATCGTGACAAATTTCTGCGCGCCCTCGCCGTCGCGCACGATCTGCTGGGCGAGATCGATCATGACGGAATCGAGGGCCTGGCGGAAACCGTCAAGGCGCGGGTCGCCGGGATCGGCAACCGGCGGGTGCGCCGCCCGCCCCGTCGCACACAAGAGCACGGTGTCGCTGGTCGAGGTGTCGCCATCGACGGTGATCGCATTGAACGAGCGCTCCGCCGCCGCCGTCACCAGAGGCTGCAACACCCTTGCCGGCAGGGCCGCATCGGTGAAGACATAGGCGAGCATCGTCGCCATGTCCGGGGCGATCATCCCGGAACCCTTGGCAAAGCCGTTGAGGCGCACCGCAACTCCGTTGATCTGCGCCGCTGCCGTCGCACCCTTGGGAAAGGTGTCGGTGGTCATGATCGCCCGCGCCGCCCGCGCCCACCCGTCAGGCGCCAGCCCCGCGACAAGCTGCGGCAGGGCGGCGACAAATCTGTCCACCGGCAGTCTTTCGCCGATGACCCCGGTCGAGGAGACAAACACCTCGCGTGGTGCGCATCCGAGAAGTTCGGCGGCGCGTCCCGCCGTCGCCGCGACCGCCTCATGGCCGGCGCGTCCGGTAAAGACATTGGCATTGCCGGAATTGACAAGGATCGCGCGGCCCGTGCCGCCCTTGAGACCCTCGCGGCACCACAGCACCGGCGCGCCGGCCGTCAGCGAGCGCGTCAGAACGCCGGCGACGGCGCTGCCGGGAGCGAGCTCGGCCAGCATCAGATCGTCGCGCCCCTCGTAGCGGATGCCGCCGGCATGGGCGGCAAGGCGCACGCCGGAGATCGGCGGGAGATCGGGAAAGCGGGCCGGTGCGAGAGGCGAAATGTCGGGCATGGCGCACCTTTCTCAAAATTCGAACCCCGCGCCGCGGCCGCGGGCCTTGTCGTGCCTCTGAAGATAACAGGCCGCCAAGGGGGTCGGCGGCGGCCGGGATCGGCCGGCGGGAACCTGCCCTATCGTCGTCGTCGGTCCGCCGCGCGTGCGCCCGCAGCGACCAAAAGAGGACGCCGGCACCGGTTCAACACGCCGCGGACATCGCCACTCATGGAACAGGCGTATAGCCGAAAACGTTTGCCCCGGAAAGACGAAAGCCGGCCACGGGAAAGCAAACCCGCCGCCGCCCGCGACACAGCCGAATTGACACCCCGGCACGCGCGGCCTATGTCAGCAGGCGTCGTGCGCGCAGATTTTGCCGTCCTTTTCCCTGACCCGAGGGTCTCATGTTCACCGCCCTAGCCCGGCGGCTGTTCGGCTCCGCCAATGATCGCTATGTCAAAAGCCTCGGGCCGATCGTCGCTGCCGTCAACGAACTCGAACCGCAGCTCGAAGCGCTCTCGGACGACGAATTGCGCCAGCGCACCTTGCGCTTCAGGGAGCAGATCGCCGAGGGGGTCGAACTCGACGATCTGCTGATCGAAGCGTTCGCCACGGTGCGCGAGGCGGCCAAGCGCACCCTCGGCCAGCGCCATTTTGACGTGCAGTTGATGGGCGGGGTCGTCCTGCATCGCGGCATGATCGCCGAGATGAAGACCGGCGAAGGCAAGACCCTGGTCTCGACCCTGCCGGCTTATCTCAACGCGCTCGCCGGCAAGGGCGTGCACATCGTCACCGTCAACGACTATCTGGCTCAGCGCGATGCCGAGTGGATGGGCCAGATCTACCGTTTTCTCGGTCTCGAAGTCGGCGTTATCGTCCACGATCTCGATGATCTCGAACGCCAGCGTGCCTACGCCGCCGATATAACCTACGGCACCAACAACGAGTTGGGCTTTGACTATCTGCGCGACAACATGAAATTCCGGCTCGATGAGATGGTGCATCGCCCGTTTCGCTATGCGATCGTGGACGAGGTTGATTCGATCCTGATCGACGAGGCGCGCACGCCGCTGATCATCTCCGGCCCGGCGGAGGACAGTTCCGAACTTTACATCCGTGTCGACAAGCTGATCCCGCTCCTGGCAGGAGAGGATTACGAAAAGGACGAGAAGCAGCGCACCGTCGCGCTCATCGAGAGCGGCGTCGAGAGGATGGAAGAGGCGCTGCAGCAGGCGGGCCTGTTGACCACGGGCGGGCTTTACGACTTTCAGAACGTGTCGCTGGTCCACCACGTCAACCAGGCGCTGCGCGCACACAAGCTATTCGCCCGCGACACCGATTACATCGTCAAGGACGACAAGATCATCATCATCGACGAGTTCACCGGCCGCATGATGGAGGGGCGGCGTTATTCCGAGGGGCTGCACCAGGCGCTCGAAGCCAAGGAGAGCGTGACGGTGCAGAACGAGAATCAGACGCTGGCCTCGATCACGTTTCAGAACTACTTCCGGATGTACCCAAAACTCGCCGGCATGACCGGCACGGCGATGACCGAGGCGGAGGAGTTCGGCGACATCTACAAGCTCGAAGTCATCGAGATCCCGACCAACGAGCCGGTGCGCCGCCTCGATACCGACGACGAGGTCTATCGCACGACGCGCGAGAAGTACGACGCCGTCCTTGCCCATGTCAGCGAGTGCCAACAGCGCCACCAGCCGGTGCTGGTTGGCACCGCCTCGATCGAGAAATCCGAGGAACTGGCGGCGCTGTTCAAAAAGCACAAGCTCCCGCACAACGTCCTGAACGCGCGCTATCACGAACAGGAAGCCTACATCATCGCCCAGGCCGGTCAGCCCGGGGCGGTGACGATCGCCACCAACATGGCCGGGCGCGGCACCGACATCCAACTGGGCGGCAATCTCGACATGCGCCTCAAGACCGAACTGGCGGCGATTGCCGACGCGGAGGAACAGGCGCAGAGGACCGCCGCGATCCGCGAGGAAATCCGCGCCGCGCACAACGAGGTGGTGGCCGCCGGCGGCCTCGTCGTCGTCGGCAGCGAGCGGCACGAGGCCCGACGCATCGATAATCAGTTGCGCGGCCGCTCCGGCCGCCAGGGCGATCCCGGCGCCTCAAAATTCTTTGTCTCGCTCGAAGACGATCTGATGCGGATCTTCGGCTCCGAGAAGATGGATTCGATGTTAACGCGCCTCGGCCTCAAGGAGGGCGAGGCGATCATCCACCCCTGGGTCAACAAGGCCCTGGCCAAGGCGCAGGGGAAGGTCGAAGAGCGCAACTACGACATCAGAAAGCAGCTGCTCAAATACGACGACGTGATGAACGACCAGCGCAAGGTCATCTACGAGCAACGCTGCGAGATCATGAGCGCCGAGGATGTCTCGGAGACGATCGCCGACATGCGCGCCGAGACGGTCGAGGAGGCGGTGGGGCGCGCGATCCCGGAAAACACGCTGCCCGAGCAATGGGACACGGCCGGTTTGCACGCCGAATGCGCGCGCCTCTTTGCGCTCGATCTGCCGATCGCCGAATGGGCCGGCGAGGAAGGGATCACGGGCGATGAGATCAGCCAGCGCATCGCCGCCGCCGCCGATCGCAGGATGGCGGAAAAGGCCGCCAACTACGGACCCGAATTGATGCGCATGGCCGAGAAGGGCCTCCTCCTGCAGTTGCTCGACCAGACCTGGAAGGACCATCTTCTTTCGCTCGACCATCTGCGGCAGGGGATCAATCTGCGCGCCTATGCCCAGCTCGATCCCTTGAATGAATACAAGCGCGAAGCCTTTGAGCTGTTCGAAGCGATGCTGGTCAATCTGCGGCAGAATGTGACCTCGGTTCTGGCGCATGTCGAATTGCAGATGCCCGAGGCGGGGTTTGCCGAGGCTTTTGCCGAACCCGAGGAAGCGCTCTTCGAGCCGGCGCGCGCCACCGGCACCGACGGGCGCGCCTTCCCAATGCCGGGCGGGCCTTTTGGCCGCGGCGGACCTTCCCCCGCCGGACTTGGCCCGGTCGGCGAGCCGGGGAGCGGAACCGCCGCGGGGCGCCCGCCGCGGTCCCGCCGCGGCGGCAACGGCGGCGACGGACAGCGGCTCGCCGCCCGCCCGCCCTGGGCCGGCACCCCGCGCAACGCGCCCTGCCCGTGCGGCTCGGGCCGGAAATTCAAGCACTGCCACGGCCGCGTGTGACAGGTTTGAGATTCGCCGCAGCCTCGACAGCGGGCGGGCGGTTTGCTATAGACGGCCCCCTGCCGCGGCGGGTGCATAGCTCAGTTGGTAGAGCAGCTGACTCTTAATCAGCGGGCCGCAGGTTCGAGTCCTGCTGCACCCACCAATTTTGTCAAAGGCTTGATATGATGCGCGCCAGCTCCCTGCCCTTGGGGTAAGCGACGGACACGCATCCTCGGGCTGAGCGTCCTGTCACAGTCGAGGACGTGGAACCCGGACGGCGGCGCGCTGCGGCTCGGGGCTGATCGCATGGCTCCTCCGCTTTGTTAATGACCCGTGAATGGCTACGATGCCGGCTGCGCAGCCGGACCAAGGAGCAACCATGAGCGTCGTCCTCGACAGCCCGCGCGGACTGATACCCACCATTGGCGGCTCGACATATGTCAAACCTTCCGAGATGGCGTGGAAGCCGACCCGCTTTGAAAAAGTCTCGATCAAGGTGCTTTACGAAGATCCCGAGCGCGGCGAGATGACGTGCCTCTTGAAGCTCGAACCCGGCGCCTACATCCCTTTTCACAAACACCCCGAGATCGAGCAGACGCTTGTCCTTGAAGGCAGCATCGAGGATCACGACGGGATTGCCCGGGCCGGAGATTACATCTGGCGCAAGCCGGGGTCGCTGCATGACAACAAGTCGCCCGATGGCGCCGTGCTGTTTGCGGTATACCGCAAACCGAACCTCTATTACCATGCGGCGAGAGAAACCAGCGGCTTTTAGGGCCGACCGCAGTGGTTTCCCAGGGCATGTTCCGTCCCGGCTGTCGGTAGCGGGGTCAGCTTGCGGCCGCATCTGCACCGCAAGGGCGCGGCATTGCGGCAAAGCGCCGCCCGGGCGACGCGCCGGAGACCCGAAACGAACCTGGACGAGGGACCAAGGAGGATACGTGCATGTGGCCGACAAATGCCCTGACCGAGAGACTGAAGCTCAAATGGCCGATCCTTCAGGCCCCGATGGGCAGCGCGAGCACACCGGCCCTCGCGGCGGCGGTGACCAATGCGGGCGGCCTTGGCGGTCTCGGCATGTGGGGCCGCAGCGCCGACCAGGCCGCGCGCCGCATCGCCGGGTTTCGCCAGCAAAGCGGCGGCAGTCTCAACGTCAACTATCCGATCTGGCCCGATCCGCACTGTGCGCCTGAGACCAGCGCGGCGATGCGGCACCATCTCCAGGGGCAGTACGACGCTCATGGTTTGGGGCCAGTGCCCGAACCGGCGGGCGAAATCAGCGACGTTGGCCCCGAGCACATCGCGCTGCTGCTGGAAACAAAGCCGGAGATGGCAAGCTTTCATTTCGGTTTGCCGGAACCCGAGGTCATCCGTGCTCTGAAATCGGCGGGGATCTTCATCCTGTCGAGCGCGACGACGGTCGCGGAGGCGCGATTGCTCGAGCAACGGGGTGTCGATGCGATCATCGCGCAGGGCACCGAGGCCGGGGGTCACCGCGCCACCTTTACCGATGTCGCCATGGGCATGCAGCCCGGACTGTTCGCGCTGTTGCCGCAGGTTGTCGACGCGGTGCGGGTTCCGGTCATCGCCGCCGGTGGGGTGGCTGACGGCCGCACCGCGGCGGCGGCGTTTATGCTCGGCGCCAGTGCCGTGCAGATCGGCACCGCCTTTCTGCGTTGCGAGGAAGCCGATGTGCGCGAGGCGCATCGCGCCGCCCTCGCTGCGGCGGACGATGCCTGCACCGTCGTCACCGATGTGATCAGCGGCCGGCCGTGCCGCTATATCCGCAACAAACTGATCGACGATCTTGTCGCATCCGGGTTGAAGCCGCTTCCGGTCCCGGCGCAACAAAGCCTCACCCGCAGGCTCGGCGACACGGGAGAGCGCGCATGGGCAGCGCTGACATCCGGGCAATCGGCAGCGCTCGCGCGAGCGACAAAGGCGGCCGAGCTGGTCGAGCGGCTTGCCGACGAGACGACGCGGCGGCTGCGCGCCTTCGCCTGACGACCCGGCGCCTCGGCTGCTGGCGATAGCGACACCCGAGCCCGCCTGCGGATCATCAGGGCAAACGCCCGCCGGCCAGGATGCAAGCCCCCTGAAAACGTTCGGATAGGGCGCGCGAAACCGACTATAGTCGCCGCATCACATCCGATCGGAGAGCCCGGATGAGCGACATCCCGAGCTGGCATATCGTCGGCGACTGGTTTGACAACTGCAGCTGCGCGGTTCCCTGCCCCTGCACCTTTGCCCAGGCGCCCGATAACGGCTTCTGCGAATCCGTGCTGTTCTGGCATGTCCGCGAAGGTCATTACGGCGATGTCAAGCTCGACAATCTGAGCTTTGTGCGGGTCGGCCGCTGGGAGGGCGACCTCTGGGCAAGGCAGGCGACCGGGGTCGCCGGCCTCTATATCGATGATCATGCCGACGACCGGCAGATGGAGACGTTGCCGGCCATCATTGGCGGTCGCGCCGGCGGCTTCCTCGGCTGGGTCAACGAGTGCTTTGCCGGCGGCCGGCAGAGCCGCGGCGTTGAGCGGGCCAAAATCACCTATGAGATCGCTCCCGATCTCGGCCATTGGGGGGTCGAGATCGCGGGCCGGGTCAAGGCCTGGGCCAAGGCGATCATCGGGCCGACCAGCCCGCCCGGGAAGTATCCGCAGCTGATGAACGCTCCAGGCAGCGAAACCGGCCCCGGGCCGCAGCTCGTTACCTGGGGCAAGGCGACGATCCTGTCGGTCGATGCGTATGGCTTCAAGTTCGCGTACACGCTCAATTCGGCCAAGCACATCCCGTTCGACTGGATCGGACCCTGAGCGGTCGGGCACCCTGTTCCGGAGCCGCAGCGCGCAAATCTCAGGAAACGGCGACCAAACTCGCATGGCACAAAGGAGCTTATCCGATGACGATCATCGATTCCCAGGTCCATGCTTACGCGGCGAACACCCCGGAGCGACCCTGGCACAGCGTGCCGAACTGGCCCGCTCACGTCACCGGTGACGAGATGGTGGCGACGATGGACAAGGTCGGCGTTGACGGCGCGATCTTCATCTCCGCCTTTTCCATGTACCGCTACGACGCCAGCTATGCGGTCGAAGTGCAACGGACCCATCCCGGCCGGTTTGCGATCGTCAAGCCGGTCGATCCGGACGATCCGGCGGTGGCCGATGTCATCGCCGACTGGAAGAAGACGCCGGGTGCGGTCGGCATCCGCATCATGCTGACAAAAGAGGCAAAGCGCGCGCCGGACGACGCGGGCCTCGACCGGATCGCGCGCGCCGCCGTCCGCCACGACGTTCCGGTCAATGTCCTGTTCTGGGACAATGTGGAGGCCGGCGCCGCGCTGATCGACCGCCACCCCGACACGCGCTTTATCATCGACCATCTGGGCACCCTGCAACCGCGCGTGCCGCCGGCGCCGCCGCAGCCCTGGGCCGACCTCCCAAAGGTGCTGGAACTCGCCCGGCGGCCAAACGCGGTGATCAAGGTCAGCGGCGCCTGCACGCTGTCCCGGCAACCCTATCCTTTTCCGGACATCTGGGACCCGCTGGCCCGCGTGTTCGACGCCTGGGGTTTTGATCGCTGCCTATGGGGCACGGACTGGACGCGCGCGTTCGCCGTGGTCAACTACGAGCAGGCTGTCGAGCCCTTCCGCAAGACCGACCGCCTGAGCGACACCGAGCGGGCCATGCTGATGGGCGGCGCCTGCGCCAAGGCTTATGGCTGGTCGCCAAAGAAAGATTAGACCCCATTGGGGCCAATCGCGGCGAGGAGGCACTATCTGCGAGTGACTGCTATCGGCCGCGGTCCCCGCTCTTATGAGTGGCCGCAGACGGCGCACTCTCGCCGCCCTGTGGGCGGCGAGGGTTTCTCTTGCGGAATCCCCTATCCGCCTTCGAGCATGGGGATGAAGAAGACCTCGCAACCCTGCGGGATCGGCTGGAAATAGCCGACCTCGTGGATCTCGCCGTTGATCGCGACGGTTGTTTCCTCTTCGAGATGCCGGCCCAGGCCGGGATAGAGCCGGTCCATCTCCTTGATGACGCCGCGCAGGTTTTTCGCCTCGACTTCGAATTCGCGCGCCCCGCCGGTATAGCGGCGGCTGAAGCCGGCGGTGAAAACGACCCGCGCGGTCGCCATGGCACTGGCCTCCTAGTCGCCTGCGGCCGCGTCGAGACCGGCGCGTACCTTTGGCGGCGACATCGGCAGTTCGCAGAGGCGCAGCCCGACCGCATTGGCAATCGCGTTGGCGATCGCCGCCATCGGCGGCACGATGTTGACCTCGCCGACGCCCTTGGCGCCATAGGGGTGGTTGGGATTGGGCACCTCGATGAGGACCGCCTCGATCATCGGCAGGTCCGGAGCCACCGGAACGCGGTAATCGAGAAAGCCCGCATTGTCGAGCCGTCCCTTGGCGTCATAGATGTATTCCTCGTTGAGCGCCCAGCCGATCCCCTGGGCGACACCGCCCTGGATCTGCCCCTCGACATAGGACGGGTGGATCGCCTTGCCGACATCCTGGGCGGCGACATAGCGCAGGATCGTGACCTTGCCGGTTTCGGGATCGACCTCGACATCGCAGAATTGCGTCGAGAAGCCGGGCGCCTGACCGCCGGCACTGACCGAGGCGGCGGCGGTGATCGGGCCGCCGGTCAGAGACTTCTTGGCGGCCAGTTCCTTCAGCGACAAGGGCGGGAAATCGCCGACATTGCTGCCCGCCGGTTTGGCCTGGCCGTCTTCCCAGACGACGCCCTCGACATCGACATCCCAGATCATCGCCGCGCGCTTGCGCAATTCGCCGATGATCTTCCTGCTGGCTTCGACGACGGCCATGCCGGTGGCAAAGGTGACGCGCGAGCCGCCGGTCGGGTTGGTGAAGCCGACCGAGGCCGTGTCGGCGACAATCGAGCGCACCTGCTTGTAATCGACCCCCAGGGTCTCGGCCGCCATCAGCGCCATCGACGCGCGCGAGCCGCCGATATCGACGCTGCCGCTGGCGACGGTGACGGTGCCGTCTTCGTTGACCTGGATGTTTGCGCTCGATTCGCCGCCGCCGTTGAACCAGTAGCCCGAGGCCACGCCGCGGCCCTGGTTCGGCCCCAGGGGCGTCTTGTAGGCCGGATGGTTGATCAGCGCCTCCAGGGTCTCGACATAGCCGCCATGGGCCAGTTTGGGGCCGTAGATCATCGCTGTTCCCGGCCGCGCCGCATTCTTCAGGCGGAATTGCAGCGGGTCCATGCCGAGCTTCTGGGCCACCATGTCGAGCACGCTCTCGACCGCAAAGGCCGAGATCGGCGACCCCGGGGCGCGGTATGCCGCCGATTTCGGCCGGTTGCAGACGACATCGTAACCGACCGTGCGCGCGTTCGGGACGTCGTAAGGCGCGAACGCGCACAGACACCCATTCATGACCGGCGAACCCGGGAAGGCGCCCGCCTGGAATTTGAAGATGCCGTCGGCGGCGGTGATCGTGCCGTCCTTCCTGGCGCCGATCTTGACCCACATCGACGCGCCCGAGGTCGGTCCGGAAGCCTTGAACACCTCGTCGCGGCCCATGACGAGCTTGACCGGGCGGCCCGATTTTTTTGACAGCATCACCGCCACCGGTTCGAGATAGACCGGGAGCTTGCCGCCAAAGCCGCCGCCGATCTCGGACGGGATCACGCGCAGATCGCCGACACTCATGCCGGTCATCCGGGCGATCAGCGCACGCACGGCAAAATGACCCTGGGTCGCGGTCCAGACCTCGCTCTGGCCGTCGGCATCGACACGGGCGACGCAAGCGTGCGGCTCGATATAGGCCTGATGCACCGCCGCCGTCTTGAATTCGTGTTCGACAATCTCATCGGCGGCGGCAAAACCGGCTTCCAGATCGCCGATCTTGAATTCGACGCGCTTTGAGATGTTGGAGGGCCGGGCCGGTGCCGGCTCGATCCCGCGGGTGATCATGTCCTCAAACAGGAGCGGCGCGTCCGGCTGCATCGCCGCATCGACATCGATGACGTGCGGCAGCACCTCGTAATCGACCGCGATCAGCGCCACCGCTTCCGCCGCGACGGCGGCGTTGATCGCCGCGACGGCAGCGACCGCGTGACCTTCGTAAAGGGCTTTTTCGCGGGCGATGACATTGCGCGAAAGATGCCAGAAATTCTGCGCGACCCGCTCGGGTCCGATATATTCGAATTTGTGGTCGGGAAAATCGGCCGCGGTGACCACCGCCTTGACCCCGGGCAGCGCCGCCGCCTTTGACGTATCGATCGCGCGGATGCGGGCATGCGCGTGCGGCGAGCGCAGGATCTTGCCGGCCAGCATGCCCGGCATCACCAGATCGGCGCCGTACATCGCGCGCCCCGTCACCTTTGGCACTCCGTCGGGGCGTATCGGCCGGGTCCCGACCCATTTGAACTGCGTCGTCGCGATGTCGTTCACGGCTGCCTCCATTGCTCACGCTTGTTCGGCTCGCTTCAGCGTCGCGCGTCACGCAAAAAAATACAAGAGCGGGGAGCGCAGGGGTGAGAGATGCGGGAAGGATGGCCGCTCCGCGCAGCGGTTCGGTCTGATCCCTGCCGCGGCGCAGGGCTGTGGCTGCGCCCGAGCGCGGGCGCCATTCCCCGCAGTTTGCCGGTTCCCGCAGCGGTCTCGCATATTATGATGGCGCCAAGAAAAGCCGGCGGGGTGAGCGTGAACGCCAAAATCGGAACCGCTGGGCGCGCCGCGATGGGCAGCGCCAACCGCCTCAAGCTGGGCCTCTTTGGCGCCAACTGTTCCTCCGGCCGTGCGGTCACGACGGTGCCGGAGCGCTGGTCGGGAAGCTGGGCCGACTGCGTCCGGCTGGCGCGGATGGCCGACCAGGCCGGCATCGAGTTTCTGCTGCCGATCGGACGCTGGAAGGGGTATGGCGGCGACACCGATTACCAGGGCGCGACGTTTGAGACCATGACCTGGGCCTGCGGCCTCCTCGCCCGGACCGAGCGGGTCACCGTGTTTGGCACCGTCCACGCCCCGCTGATCCCGCCGCTGATCGCCGCCAAGGAGTTTGTCACCGCCGACCACATCGGCGCCGGGCGCTTTGGTCTCAATCTGGTGTGCGGCTGGAACGCGGGCGAGTTCGAGATGTTTGGCGCGCGCTTGCGCGATCACGAGGCGCGCTATGACTATGCGCAGGAATGGCTCGACATCGTCAGGCTCGCCTGGTCGCCGGGCGAAGAGTTCGACTTTGCGGGGCGCTTCTTCGCGCTGAAGGGGGTGCGCGCCAAGCCCAAGCCCTATGGCGGGACCCGGCCGCTGATCATGAACGCCGGCGCTTCGCCGACCGGTCAGGCGTTTGCGATCCGCAACTGCGATGCGCTGTTTTCCAATGTATCGCTCGGCATCTCGTTCGACGAGACGGCGGCGCACATCAAGGGGGTGCAGGCGCGGGCGCGAGAGGCGGGCCGCGCGCTCGACGTTTATACCGTCGGGGTCGTCACCTGCAGGCCCACGGCACGGGAGGCCGAGGACTATTACCGCTACGCGATCGTCGACAATGCCGATTGGGCGGCGGTCGACAATATCCTGGCGATGAAGAACATCACGCCGCACAATCATGCGCCGGAAGCGTTTCAGCGCGTCCGCGCGCATCAGGCCAATGGCATGGGCGGGTTGCCGCTGGTTGGCGATCCGGACGGGGTGGCGCGGGACCTGGCGCGGCTCGCCGAGGTCGGGCTGACCGGGATCGCGGTCTCCTTTGTCAACTACCTCGACGAGTTGCCGTATTTCTGCGCCGAGGTGCTGCCGCGCCTCGAACGCCTGGGTCTGCGTACAGGACGAACCAACGGATCTCAAAACGCGATGCGGAGGGACGCATGATCACCATTGTCGATCTCAATGCCGCAGTGGCAAAGCTGAACGTGCTGCACGGCCGCACACCGCAGACGACCGAGGCCGAGCGCAAGGCGAGCGGGGGGTTTGCCACGCTGGCGCCGTTCCGCGACGGCAACCTGTTCAGCGCCCGGTTTTCCGGCAACGGCGCCTGGGAGCGTCATCCCAATGGCGACGAACTGGTGCAGGTCATCGACGGCGCGGCGGCCCTCCACATCATCACCGCCGACGGGCCGCAATCCCACGCGCTCAAGGCGGGAATGCTGGTCATCGTGCCGCAGGGCGCGTGGCACCGCTTTGCAGCGCCGGAGGGGGTCACCCTGATGACCGCGACGCCAAAGCCGACCGAGCATCTGACGATCGATGTCGCCGATCCGCGCACGCTGACCACGGCGCAGCGCTCGGGCGCAACCGAGGAGAAGTGGCGCTGACGGGTTCGGCCGGCGGTACCCGCTTGCGTCAGCGCAGGACGCTGACATCGTCCGGGTTGACGAGATCGGGCACGGTCCAGCCGTCGAGATCGTATTCGGCCATGCAACTGTCGGCAAAGCCCTTCCAGCGCTCGTATTGCCCCGAGGCGAGCGCGCCCAGCAGGGCAAAGCGGCGGATCTCTTCGTGGCTGCCGGAGTAGTTGACCTCGTAGAGTTCGTGCCGGGCGCCAAACTCGCTGCCGACCGCATCCCAGAGCAGCTTCATCAGCTTGACCCGCTCGACCGCGCTGACGCCGCCGCTGCCGCGGACATAGAGATCGAGATACTTGCGCAGTTCCGGCACCTTGAAGTCGCGGGCGTGCGAGTTGAGGTAGATGAGGCTGCTCGCCACCGTCTTTTCGATCTGGTGCCGCACCTGGACATAAGCCTCGGGGCCGAGGGCGTGGTATGCAGCGCCGGGTTCCGAACCCGGCAGGACAAAACCCTCGGTCCACGGGTCGGGACTCTTGGCCATCGCGTCCGACAGCGCCCACATCGCGTTGCGCCAAGCGATGACCTCGCCGAGATTGGCCTCGACCCCGCGAAAGCCGCGGGTCCCCGCCATCTCGGTCGCCCTGATGAACAGCCCGATGATGAAGTCGAGCTTGACCGCCAGCCGGGTGCAGCCGTGCAACTGGAAGCGCTGCACAAAACCGCTCCTCGGGAAGAATGTATTGGCCTTGTCGACATCGCCGCAGACAAACACGTTCTCCCACGGGACAAAGACATCGTCCATGACGACGATCGCGTCGTTCTCGTCGAGCCGGCTCGATAAGGGATAGTCGAACGGGCTGCCGCTGACGGCAGCGCGCTGCTCGTTGGAGATGCGGCAGATCAGCTTGACCCCCGGCGCGTTGGTCGGCAGCATGAACACCAGCGCATAATCCGGGTCCTGCATCGGGATCAGCCCGTAGCTGCCGATGAAGATGAAATGCGTCAGGGTCGCCCCGGTGGCGACGACCTTGGCGCCGGTGACGTAAATCCCGGCGTCGGTTTTCCGGGTTACGTGGGCGCAGACATCGGCCGTGCCGCCGGGTGCGCCCGGCACCAGGTCGCGGTCGACCGGTGGGTGCAAAAGGGCGTGGCCGATAAACGGCACCCGCTCCTGGCTCTTGCGATACCAGCGCCGCGCGTTGTCCTGATAGGGTTCGTAGAATTCGGTGTTGCCGCCAAGGGTCGCGGTCAACGCCGCCTTGTAGTCCGGGGAGCGGCCGAGCCAGCCCCAGGTCATTCGGGCCCAGGCGGCGATCGCGTCGCGCCCGGCGACAAGCTCCTTGGCCCCGCGCGGCGCGACAAAATAGGGATGGGTGAACCCGCCCCACTCGGTCGGGCAGGTCAGAACGTTCTTCCCCTCCGCATAGTCGCGGTGCAGGGCGTCATAGAGCCGTGCGACCATGCGCGCGCCGTTGCGAAAGGCGGGGTGAAGGGTGATGTTTTTGACCCGTTCGCCGTAGATCCACACCTCCCGCCCGTCGTCGAGGCTATCGAGAAACTCCCGACCGGTATAGGGCAGCACTGGGGTCATGTCTGGCCTCCCCGCATTGCAAATTTTTGACTCACGCCGTCAGCCCGATGTCTTTGCGTTGGCAGGCGGCATCGGAAACGACACAAAGGGCGGCGGCGGGGACACGCCCGGCGGCAGGTCCGCCGGCGCCTTCTTCCCGGCCGGCCCGAGATGGCGGATATAGACGTAGACCGCCCGCTGATCCTGTGGCGTCATCCAGCGCAGGGCCCACCACGGCATCGGCGGTTTCGGCTGCATCGTGCGCAAATATTCGAGCCATTGCCCCTCGCTTATGCCGCCGATGAGAAGCCGCAGGTTGACCGGATAGGTGGTGCCCCACGGGCCATGCCAGCCGAGCG
Source organism: Allostellaceae bacterium (assembly GCA_050730055.1). Lineage (GTDB taxonomy): Bacteria > Pseudomonadota > Alphaproteobacteria > ATCC43930 > CGMCC-115725 > AP-15. The sequence continues at coordinate 19,377 of JBOHMF010000001.1, read as the reverse complement.
CGCTGCCTTCGAGCCAATCCCGCTCGGGAACTTTCGCGTTGCTTTCGGTGAAACCGTCGGTGTGGCAGTCGTTGCAGCCGCCGAGCTTGACCAGATAGCGGCCGCGCGCGATCTGCGCGGCGCTCTGCGCGTCGGCTCCGCCCGACAACAGGGCGAGCAGCATGACGGCAAGGCCGACAGCGGCGCGGGCATAAAGGAGCTGGCTGCGCCAGCGTCCGAAAATCGGATTGAGGGCGCACTTGGATTCGCCCTTCACGATTTTTCCTCCCTGTCAAGCGATATTTTGGAGAAGTATCGTCCTCGGGCCGGCAATTGTCAATCGCCTTTCCCGATCGCTGCCGGTCTCGGGCATATGGGAACCGCACCCGCGACGACACTGCCGCTAGGCGTATTGTACCCGCCCGATCGACCTCTTTGGAGTTGCCTCGGCGCCGGTTTCGGCCGAGCATCCGGGTCCGGCGCCCGGCCTGCACCCTCTCTCCCGCACAGAGGAGACATTGATGGCACGATACTTGTTGATCGAATCGCGCGATCCATTCGACTCGAACGATACGCGCTTCTGCCGCGATCTGGCGCAACAGCTTGCCGCCACAAACAACGAGGTCACCTTGTTCCTCGTCCAGAACGGGGTGCTGCCGGCGCGGCCGGGCGCCCACTCTTCGGACGATCTGGCGCGGCTCGGCGGGGCCGGCGTGCGCGTCCTCGCCGACAGCTTCTCGCTCAAGGAACGCGGCATCGACGATCAGCGCCTCGCCGCCGGCATCGCGGCGGCTCCGCTCGACATCGTAATCGACGCCCTCACCGAGGGCGCCCGCGTCCTCTGGCATTGAGGGAAACAGTCATGGCCGACAGAAAGACCATCACCATCGCCCTGATGGACGCGCCCTATGAGAACGCGCGCTCGACGACAGCCCTGCGTCTCATCGCGATCGCCGCCAGGCGCGGCTACAACATCAACGTCTTCGCCTATGAGGGCGCGGTGTTGCAGCCCTTTGCCGGGCAGACGCCGCATCCCAACGCAGTGCACGGCCGCAATGTCGAGGAGGAGAACCATTTTCTGCCAAAAGAGGCGATCGCTGCGCTGATGCGCGAGGCCGAACGCCAGGGGGGCAGGATAGACTGGGTCAATTGCGGGCTGTGCGTCGACGAGCGCGGCGCGGGCGCCGCCATCCCCGGCGTGCGGCGCGGCTCGCCGAGCGATTTCTGGCAGATGGCCGAAGCCTCCGACAACACGCTCGTCATCGCCACGCGGTGAGGAGGGGGTCATGAAGACGCTGAGCATCGTCGAGAGCGCCTATCGCGCTACGATCGAGGAGCAGGACGATACCATCGTGTGGCTGCACGGCGCGATGAGGGGCGCAGGCGCCGATCTCGCCCTGTTGCTGCGCGGCAATGCGGTCAATTACCTAGTCGAGCGCCAGGATGCCGGCGGCCTCGCCTTTGGCGCGTGGCGCCAGACGCAGCCGCCGCGGCTCGCCGCGGATCTGGCCGGACTCGTCACCAAGGGGGTCGAAATCCGCTATGTCGCCGAGGATGCGACCGAGCGCGGCATCGCCCAAAGCGAACTCCTCGCCGGCGCCGAGCCGGTCGCGCGCGCCGCGCTCGGCGATCTGATCGGCCGCTACGACCGGGTCTGGTACTGGTAGCGATCCCGACCGGAGCACGGAAGCAGATATGACGGGCTGCATCAATCGGGCCATCGAACTCCTCGCCGAGGATCAGGCGATCTATTACGTCGGCGGACACAGCGGTCACGTGCTGACGCGCGAAGAGGGGCGCGCCGACGCCCTGACCTGGGCCGATTACATCAATGTCGGGATGGAGCACGGCGCCTTCGATATGACGGGGCTGGGCGAATACATGCAGGGTCTCGCCGAGGCCGGGCCGACGCGCTCCGGCCACCGGACCCCGACGGTCGTCGTCGAGGCGCCGGCGGGCGGCACCGACGCCGCCAATGTCCGCTTCAACGCCTGGCAGTTCCGCCAGATCCTCGGGCGCGGCGTGCACGGGGTGCTGCTGTGCCAGGCCGAGTCGGCGGAAGCGGTGCGCGCCTTTGTCGAAGCCTGCCGCGACAACCGCATCCCGTTTCTCGAAACCTGCTCGCCGGAGACGATCACAGCGCGCCTTGACGAAGGGGTGCGCGTCCATCGCCGGACACCAGGAGGAAACGGCCAGGATCGGCCGCGCCCACCAGCGGCGTGCGCTGCCTGCATAGCCGGGGCCGGGACAGCGTTGCATCCGGCCTTTTTCCGGGCCGTCACGGGACAGTTGGCGAGCCGGCCTGTCTTCCCGTAAGCTGGGCGCCGTGAACACCCGGACCGGCGCGGTCCGGGCTCCTGCTCTTGCCAAGGAGGACCGGAATGGCGGCACAGCGCGGGCCGATGCGGCCGCGGGGTCTCAATCACCTCGTTCTCAATGTGCGCGACATCGAGGAGTCGCACCGCTTCTGGACCGAGATCATCGGCTTTACCCAGGTCGGCGAACTGCACGTGACACAGGAGCGCCCGAACCCGCCAAAGATGCGCTTCTACAGCGGCGATCACGGCGGCGGGCAACTCAACCATCACGACATCGCGCTGGTCGAGAACCGCGCTCTGCCGGCGCCCCCGGCGGATTGGCAGATGTTTGGCATGCCGGTCGCGGTCAACCACATCGCGATCGCCCTGCCGAGCCGCGAAGCCTGGCTCGCGCAACTCGAATATCTGCAAGAGAAGGGCGTCAAGTTTGACCGCCGGGTCGAGCACGGCATGACCCACAGCCTCTATATTCACGACCCCAACGGGTACGGCATCGAACTGTTGTACGAACTGCCGCGGAAAGTCTGGGAAGGCGACATCGACGCGGCGCTCAATTATGCGCAATCGCTGCCAACTGAGGGGCGCACCGCGCTCGAAGACCGCGAACAGGGTTATCCGGTATTTGGCGCGGCCGAACATCGATCGGCATAAGGAGGGGATCATGCCGGAGCGCAGAAGCGTCAATTTCTCGGGGTTCAGCCACCAGAACCCGATCCCGAATGCGAGCCGGGTTGGCAATATCGTGATGTCGAGCGTGATCGGCGGCAGCAATCCCGGTACGCGCGAACTGCCGCCGACACTGGCGGCGCAGGCCGCCAATGTGTTCCACTACATCCGCGCCGCCGTCGAAGCGGCCGGCGGAAGCTCCGAGCACATCGTCAAGATCGATTTCTTTGTCAAGGACCCGGCGACCCAGCGCGAAGCCCTGAATGCCGAGTGGGTCAAGATGTTCCCCGACCCGAACTCGCGCCCGGCCCGCCACACCCAGCCGTTGCCGCCGGACAGCCGGGCCCTGGTCCAGGCCTCGTTTGTCGCCGTGTTGCCATAGATGATCGACGATCGGACGATCGACGCCCTGGCGCGGGCCTATCACGTCGCCGAAAAGGAGCGGCGCCGGACCCGCGCCCCGAGCGTCCTCCACCCGGGGCTGACGATCGAGGACGCCTATGCGGTGCAGCGCCGCTGGATCGAATTGAAAGTCGCCGAGGGCAACACGATCCGCGGCCGCAAGATCGGGCTGACCTCGCGCGCGATGCAGCGTCAGGCCAACATCACCGAACCCGATTACGGCGCCTTGATGGCCGACATGTTTTATGGCGACGGCGCCGAGCTCCCGATGAGCCGCTTCATCCAGCCGCGTCTCGAATGCGAGTTGGGATTTGTCCTCGGCCGCCGGCTCAAGGGACCGGGCTGCACGATCTTTGATGTGCTGAGCGCGACCGAATACGTCGTTCCCGCCTGCGAGATCGTCGATGGCCGCACCCACCGCATCGACCCGGAGACGCAGCAGCCGCGCTCTGTCCTCGACAGCATCGCCGACAACGCCGGCAACGCGGCGCTGGTCATCGGCGGCCGGCCGGTCCGGCCGCTCGACGTTGATCTGCGCTGGGTCGCGGTGCTGTGCCATCGCAACAACGTCATCGAGGAATCGGGGGTCGCCGCGGCCGTTCTCAACCATCCGGCCAACGGCGTCGCCTGGCTGGCCGACAAGCTCGCCCCCTTTGATCTCGCGCTCGAACCGGGGCAGTTCATCCTCTCGGGATCGTTCACTGGCACGGTCGAGGCGCGCGCCGGCGACGCCTTCCACGTCGATTACGGGCCGCTCGGCTCGATCTCCTGCCGCTTTGTCTGAGGCGACGGGTCGGCGCCCGGCTGGGAGGTGAGGCAAGGGCTCCGAATCGAGATCACCGGGCCGCCGCGGCGCCGCTGCAACAACACGCTGCGCGCTCTCGCTAGCCTGCCCGTCACCCTGCATCCCGCCTGAGGGGCGATTGCCGCATGAGCAATGACGAAAGCATAATCAAATTCGGGATCGGCCAGCCGGTGCGGCGCTTTGAGGATCAGCGGCTGCTGACCGGCAAGGGCCGCTTTCAGGATGATGTCAACCTGCCGCACCAGGCCTGGGCCGTGTTTGTCCGCTCGCCGCATGCGCACGCCCGCATCCGTGCGCTCGACACCGCGGCGGCGAAAGCGGCGCCCGGCGTTCTTGCCGTCTATACCGGGCGCGACTACGCCGGCGACGGCCTCGCGATGCCAAAGGCCAGTATGCCGCGCAAAAAGGCCGACGGCTCGCCGGCCTTTGCGCCGCAGCGGCCGGCAATCGTCATCGACCGGGTGCGCTATGTCGGCGACACGGTCGCGATGGTGATTGCCGAGACCCTGGACGCGGCCAAGGACGCCGCCGAACTGGTTGCGGTCGATTACGAACCGCTGCCCGCGGTCACGGCGGTCGAGGAGGCGGCAAAGCCGGACGCGCCGCGCCTGTGGGACGACAACCCCGACAACGTGTCCCACACCTACGAGCGCGGCGACCGCGCGGCGACCGAAGCCGCCTTTGCCCGCGCCGCCCGCATCGTCAAGCGCCATTACGTCGTCAGCCGCGTGCACGCGCAGTACATGGAACCGCGCGGCGCGCTCGGCGCCTACGACGCGGCGGAGGACCGCTACATCCTCTATGCCGATGTCAACTATCCGCACCGCGTGCGCAACATGCTCGCCAGCATGGTCTTTCGCGTGCCGGAGAGCCAAGTGCGGGTGATCGCGCGCGATGTCGGCGGCGGCTTTGGTCTCAAGGGCTGGCAGTATGTCGATCACCGCCTCGTGCTGTGGGCGGCGAAAAAGCTCGGGCGGCCGGTCAAGTGGCGCTGCGAGCGCTCCGAGACGCTGCTCGCCGACGAGCACGGGCGCGACAATACCGGCACGATCGAACTGGCCTTTGCCGACGATGGCAAGATCCTCGCTCTGCGCCTCGCGATGTTCGCCAGCATCGGCGCCTATGTCGGCTCGGACCGCCAGTTTCTGACGCCGTTTGGCATGATCGGCACGGTCGTCGGCGTCTATGACATCCCGGCGGCCTATGTGAAGATCGACGCGGTGTTGTCAAACACCAGCCCGACCGCGCCCTATCGCGGCGCCGGCCGGCCCGAGGCGAGCTATCTGATCGAGCGCGCGCTCGACGACGCCGCGGCCGAACTCGGCATCGACCGGATCGAACTGCGCCGGCGCAACATCATCGCGCCGGAGCGGCTGCCGTTCCAGTCGCCGCTCGGCCCCGTCTATGACAGCGGCCGGTTTGAGCAGAACCTGGACATGGCGCTTGCGGCCGCGGACTACGCCGGTTTTGCGGCGCGGCGCAACGCGGCCAAGGCGCGCGGCCGGGTGCGCGGGATCGGGGTGGCCAATGCGATCGAGGCGGCGGCGGGGCCGGTGCCGGAATATGCCGAGATCCGCTTTCAGCCGAGCGGCAGCGCGATCCTCCTGATGGGGACAAAGACACACGGCCAGGGGCACGAAACCGCGTTCAAGCAGATCCTGCACGAGAAGCTCGCGATCGACCCCCACGAGGTGCAGTACATCGACGGCGACACCGACCGCGTCGCCTTTGGCATGGGGTCAAACGGCTCGCGCTCGATGGTGGTCGGCGGCGGGGCGCTGTCGCTCGCAGCCGACAAGGTCATCGACAAGGGCAAACGGCTCACCGCGCATTTGATGGAAACCGCGATCGCCGACATCGAATTTGCCGGCGGCCGCTTTGCCGTTGCCGGCACCGACCGCGCGATGAGCCTCAAGGAGGTGGCGCGCGCCGCGTTTCAGCCGGCGCGGCTGCCGCCGGGGATGGAGCCGGGTCTCATCGAGCACGCCACCTACGCGCCGCAGCAAGCGACCTATCCCAATGGCACCCATGTCTGCGAGGTCGAGATCGACCCCGAGACCGGCGCGGTCGAACTCGTCAACTATGTCGTCGTCGATGATGTCGGCACGGTCATCAACCCGTTGACCCTGCATGGGCAGATCCATGGCGGGGTGGCGCAGGGGATCGGCCAGATCCTGATGGAGCAGGTCGCCTACGAACCCGGCTCCGGTCAGCTCTTGACCGCGAGCTTTATGGATTACGCGATGCCGCGCGCCGACACGATCCCGGCCATGACGATCAAAAGCAACCCGGTGCCGACCAAGCTCAACCCGCTCGGCGCCAAGGGTGCGGGCGAGGCGGGCACGGTCGGCGCGCTGCCGGCGGTGATGCTGGCGGTGATGGACGCGCTAAAGCCGCTCGGCGTCACCGAACTCGACATGCCGGCGACGAGCGCGCGCATCTGGCAGGCGATTGCGGCGACGCAAACCCACTGAGGGAGAGAGGCAGATGGCAGAATTGTCCGCAAAGACCCGCGAGGCCCTGGCGCGTGTCGGCACCTCGACCCTGACCGGTCTGCTCAACCGGCGCGGTCTCAAGAGCATGTGTCTGCATGACGTGTGGCCGATCCGGCCCGACCAGCCGCGCCTCATCGGCCTCGCCTACACGATGCGCTTTATCCCCGCGCGCGAGGACCGCACCCGCACGCCGGGATCAAGGCCGATCCAGCAGCAGGCGATGGAGGAATGCCCGCCGGGGCACGTGCTCGTCGTCGATTCCCGCGGCGACCCGCGCGCCGCCTCGGCCGGGGATCTTTACTGCGGGCGGCTGAAGGCGCGCGGCTGCGCCGGCATCGTCACCGATGGCGGCTTGCGCGACACCGACGGGATCGCCAAGACCGGGCTTGCCGCCTATCACCGCCGGCCGTCCTCGCCGCCCTCCCCGATCATCCACTATCCGGTCGATATCGGTCTGCCGATCGCCTGCGGCGGGGTTGCGGTCTATCCCGGCGATGTCCTTGTCGGTGATCGCGACGGCGTCGTCGTGATCCCGCCCGACATCGCCGACGCAATCGCCGAGGAAGCGCTGGCGGCGACGCTTTATGACGAATTCGCCGAGGAGGAGGTGGCAAAGGGGCGCTCGCTGATCGGCCTTTTCCCCGCCCCGGGCGAGGACGCCAAGCGCGACTTTGAGGCCTGGAAGAAAGCGCACGGCCGCTGATCGGCCAAACGAATCACGGGCGCTCCCCGGGATCATCGTCAAAGGGCGGCGTCCGCTTGACGCTGGCGCGGGAGAAAGCCTACACAACCCCGCCTGCATTTTTGACAGACGCTTGCATCGAGGGAGGTAGCCGATGGCTCGCATCAAGCATATCGCACTCGTGACCGATGATCCGGCCAAGACTGCGGAGTTCTATAAGCAACATTTCGGGCTGACCGAACTCTATCGGATGCCCGACGACACGGGTTCAAAAGGGGTATGGCTGAGTGACGGCTATATCTACTTCGCCGTTCTGAAGTATGGTGAACCCGGCGCGCCAAGGCTCGGGCCGGGACAAAGCTCCGAACTGCGCGGAATCCATCATATCGGCTTTCAGGTCGATGATCTCGACGCCACCGCGAAGGCGCTTGCCGTGGACAATGTCGCCCCCGTGCCGATCCCGAAATCCGAGGAGCGGCGGGAAACTCCGATGACCCGCGCCAGCAACAAGGCGGTCAACCTGAAATATCTCGGCCCCGACGCGGTGCAGTTTGACGTGCGCCAGCGCGGCTGGGATGACGCGATCGGCATGGCGATGCAGCGCTATGAGCTGACGCCGGTGGCGACCGAGGACGCCGAGTAGCCGGCGAGCGCGCCGCCGCCCGCGCGCGGCGGCGCGTTCTCACGCCGTCTTTTGCACGCTGAGGCCCAATTCCCGGATCATCGCCTCGCGCATCAGAAATTTCTGGACCTTGCCGGTCACGGTCATCGGGAACTCATCGACAAACTTGACATAGCGCGGGATCTTGTAATGCGCGATCTGCCCCTGGCAGAAGGCGCGGATCTCGTCCGCGTTTGCGCTCACGCCCTCGCGCAGCCGGACCCAGGCGCACAGTTCCTCGCCATAGCGCGGATCGGGGATGCCGACCACCTGGACATCCTGGATCTTCGGGTGACGATAGAGGAACTCCTCGATCTCGCGCGGGTAGACGTTCTCGCCGCCGCGGATCACCATGTCCTTGATGCGCCCGACAATGTTGCAATAACCCTCGGCGTCGAGCGTGGCGAGATCGCCGGTGTGCATCCAGCGCGCCGGATCGATCGCCTCGCGCGTCCGCTCCGTATCGTTCCAGTAGCCGAGCATGACGACATAGCCGCGCGTCAACAGTTCGCCCGGCGTACCGCGCGGCACGATGCGGCCTTCGGCATCGACAATCTTGATCTCGACATGCGGCTGCACCCGGCCGACCGTCGCAACCCGCCGTTCGAGCGGATCGTCGGTGGCGCTCTGAAAGCTGACCGGGCTGGTCTCGGTCATGCCGTAGGCGATTGTGATCTCGCCAAGGTGCATCCGCTCGACCGCCCGCCGCATCACCGCGATCGGGCACGGGCTGCCGGCCATGATGCCGGTGCGCAGGGATGACAGATCAAACCTGGCAAAATCGGGGTGGTCCATCTCGGCGATGAACATGGTCGGCACGCCGTGGAGCGCGGTGCAACGCTCGGCCTCGATCGTCTCCAAGGTGGCGAGCGGGTCAAACCCCTCGCCCGGGAACACCATCGCCGCACCGTGCGTCATAGAGGCGAGATTGCCGAGCACCATGCCAAAGCAGTGATAGAGCGGCACCGGGATGCACAGCCGGTCGGCCTCGCTGAGCCGCATCGCCTCGCCAATAAAAAAGCCGTTGTTGAGAATGTTGTGGTGGGTCAGCGTGGCGCCTTTTGGAAAGCCGGTGGTGCCGCTGGTGAACTGGATGTTGATCGGGTCGTCAAACTGCAATGTGCCGGCGAGCGCCGCGAGACGCTCGTGCTCGGCCTGCCCGCCAAGCCCGGCCACCTCGGCAAAGCGCAGCGCGCCGGGTGCGCTCTCGCCGATCGTAATGACGAGACTCAGGTCGGGCAGCCGCGCAGCGCGGAGATGCCCGGGCGCCGCCGCGGCGAGTTCGGGCGCCAGTTCGCGCAGCATCCCCAGGTAATCGCTCGTCTTGAACCGCGCCGCGGTGATCAGCGCGGCGCAGCCGGCCTTGTTCAGGGCGTATTCGAGTTCGACGGTGCGATAGGCCGGGTTGATGTTGACAAGGATCAGCCCGGCCTTGGCGGTGGCGAACTGCGCGACCACCCATTCGGCATTATTGGGTGACCAGATGCCGACGCGCGCACCGGGTTCGAGACCGAGCGCCAGAAGACCGGCGGCAAACGCCTCGGATACCTCCTTCAGTTCGCGGTAGCTCCAGCGGATGTTCTGGTGGCGCACGATCAGGGCGTCGCGCTCGCCAAAACGCGCCGCGATGCGGTCAAAATGGACGCCGATCGTCTCGCCGATCAGCGGCCGGTCGCTGGCGCCGTGGACATAGCTGGGGACATCGCTGGGTTCGGTCATGGTTCCTCCCGGCGGCATTGCCGCCCCTCATCTTACCGCCTTTTCCCGGTCTGCGGCACCGGCGAGACAGGCCGCGATCGCCGCCGCCGCGCAGGGATCGAGATGAAGGCCGAGCTTGGAGCGGCGCCACAGCACATCCTCGGTGGTGCGCGCCCATTCCTTTTCGACAAGCCAGGCGAGTTCGCGCTCGCTGAGGCCGCAGCCAAAGGCGCGGCCGAGATCCGCAGGGCCCCGCGCCGCGCCGAGGATCTGCCGCGCCTCGCTGCCGTAGCTGCGCGCGAGCCGCTGTGCCGCGGCGGCGCCGAGAAAGGGGTAATCGCGCAGGAGACCGGCGGCAAAGGCGTCGGGATCGCGCGCCGGCAGGTCGCCGCCGGGCAGGATCGCACCGGCGGTCCATGGCCCGCCGAGGCCGGGCAGAAATGGCGCGAGTTTTTCCATCGCGTGCTCGGCGAGGCGCCGGCAGGTGGTGATCTTGCCGCCAAAAACGGAGAGCAGCGGCGCCGCGCCGGGGGCGGCCCGGCCCCGCGCGATCGGAGATCGCGCGGGAATTCCGAGATCGAGAGCGAGGACATAATCGCGCGTCACCGCCGAGGCGTCTCCCTTCCCGTCATCGTAGAGCGGGCGGACACCGGCATAGCTCCAGATCACATCGCGCGGCACGACCGGTCTCTTGAACCAGCGCGACACGGCGCGGCACAGGTATGCGACCTCGGCCGGATCGACCGCCGCGCCCGCGGGATCGCCGGCAAACGGGATTTCGGTCGTGCCGATCAGGCTGAATTTTTCCTCGTAGGGCAGGACAAAGACGACGCGGCGGTCGTCATTTTGCAGAACATAGGCGTGCGCGCCATCATAAAGGCGTGGCACAAGGATGTGGCTGCCCTTGACCAGCCGAAGATTTGCCCGCGGTCGCGCGACACCGGCGCGATGCAGCACCTTGCCCGCCCACGGACCCGCCGCATTGACGAGAATGCGCGCCGCAACCTCCTCGGTTGCACCCTCCCGTTCGAGATCAATGCGCCAGTATCCCTCCGCGCGCGATGCTCTGCGCAACTCGGTGCGCGGCGTGATCCGCGCCCCGTGCGCCGCCGCGTCGCGCGCGTTGAGAACGACCAGCCGGGCATCCTCGACCCGGCAATCCGAATAGGCAAAACCGGTCTTGAGACGCGGATGCAGCGGATCGCCATAAGGATGCGCGCGCAGTGCCACAGCTTCGGTTCCCGGCAGGCTGCGAGGACCGCCGATATGGTCATACAGAAAAAGGCCGAGGCGGATCAGCGCGCGCGGCCGCGCGCCGCGATCATGGGGCAGCACAAAGCGCAGCGGCCGGATCAGGTGCGGCGCACTCTTCAACAGGATTTCGCGTTCAGCCAATGCCTCGCGGACAAGGCGAACGGCGCCGTGTTCGAGATAGCGCAGCCCGCCGTGGATCAGCTTGCTGGAGGCCGAGGAGGTGGCGCCGGCAAGATCGCCCTTCTCGACAAGCCGCACCGCGAGGCCGCGCCCGGCCGCATCGCGCGCAATGCCGGCGCCGTTGATGCCGCCGCCGACAACAAGAAGGTCGAGGATCTCCGGCATCGTGGATCAGCCTCCTAGACGGAAGTTCTCATTTTGTTCACATCCTTGGTAGCATATGATATGGTAATACCCATGACTGGGATAAGGGTTTGCAAACGATTAAGTTGAACGGGCCACCGCGCTTTGGAGGGCTGGAGATGGCAGATAGTACAGAAATCGAGTGGACGGACGCCACATGGAACCCTGTCACCGGATGTACCAAGATCAGTGCGGGATGCGACAACTGCTACGCCGAGCGCTTTTCAGAGCGCTTCCGAGGAGTGCCAGATCATCCTTTCAGTAGCGGATTTAACCTAACCTTGCGGCCTGAGCGTCTTGACCAGCCGCTTCGCTGGAAGCGTTCACGCAAAATTTTTGTCAATTCTATGAGCGATCTTTTCCATAAAGAGATACCAGAGGGGTTCGTTGATCAGGTGTTCGACAAGATGGAGCACGCGACATGGCACATATTTCAGGTCCTCACAAAGCGTAGTTCCCGTTTGCGGGACTACATCCGTGGGCGCTATGGCTCGATGGGAGCGCCTTGTCACTTATGGCTTGGCACGAGTGTGGAGGATGGGAGCAAGATATCTCGAATTCGCCATTTGCAGCAAACGCCCGCACGGGTCCGATTCCTCTCTATCGAGCCGCTTATCGGGCAAATAGCAGAATTGCCGCTCGATGGCATCGACTGGGTAATCGTCGGCGGGGAATCCGGCCCGCGAGCACGGCCGGTCGAGGTACGTTGGGTTCGCGATGTCCGCGATAGATGCCTCGCGGCGGGAGTGCCGTTTTTCTTCAAACAATGGGGCGGCTTGCGTGCGAAGTCCGGAGGCCGCACTCTTGACGGTAGAGAGTGGAACCAATGGCCGAGTGTGGATAAGCTCGCAGAAAACACGGCGAGGCTTGCACATGGCAGCACCAAGAACGACCGTTTGGGAGCTGGAGCCGCATACGCGCGCCAAGCATGATATACTCCGGCGTTACCTGCGGGCATGGATGCCCATTCTGGCACAGGCTGGTTTCCCGAATATCCTCTACATCGACGGTTTCGCAGGACCGGGGCGCTATGCCGGCGGGGAAGACGGCTCGCCAATTATCGCGGTCAAGTCTGCCTTGGAACACAAGGCGAGAATCAAGGGCAACATTCTCTTCCTATTTGTAGAAAAAGAACAAAACCGAGCCGCGATGCTTCGAAAGTGTCTAGATGAATTACCTATGCCTCCTAATTTCCAAATTGAGATTGCAGGAAATAAAAAATTCTCAGATGCATTCGAGGGATTAAAGCAATCTTATTTAAGAAGAGCACGCAAATTTCCACCGACATTTGCCTTCATTGATCCATTCGGCTGGACAGGCGCTCCCTTCGATGTTGTCCAATTCATTCTTGGTCAGCCTAATTGTGAGACCTTTGTGACCTTCATGTACGAGGAAATCAACCGTTTTCTCGGCCATCCGGATCAGCCTGCAAATTTCGATGAATTTTTTGGAACACCAGAGTGGAGACGAGGTATTCGGCTGTCGCTACCGAGCAACCGGGACCGCTCCTTACATGATCTTTATCTTCATCAACTTAGGAAAGTTGCCGGCGCCAGATACGTTCGCTCCTTCAGAATGCAGAATGAGTCAAATCTTACAGATTATTATCTATTTTATGCTTCAAATAGTTTACTAGGGCTTAAGAAAATGAAGGAAGCAATGTGGAGAGTTGATGAAAGTGGCGAGTTTACATTTTCGGATGCTACTGACCCCAATCAACTTATTTTGTTTAGTAAGGAGCCTCGACGTGACCTTCTCGCAAAGCAACTTCGGGGGCGTTTCCACGCAAGGAATGTTCCTGTGTCCGAAATCGAGGAATTTGTGCTCATCGAAACACCCTTCAGAGAGACGCATTACAAGGGTGTGTTGAAGAGACTTGAATGCTCGACTCCTCCGGCGCTTCAGGTGATCGAGGCACCAGAAGGTCGAAAGCGCGGGACCTTTCCGTCCCCGTCGATGATATTGCGTTTCTCGTAAAGGTCCGCAATCACGTATGAAGGCCCAGAGCGTTTCGGAGCTTTGTCGAACCCTTTTGCTCGTACTCCAAAGAATCCGGCGCTCTATCAGGAGGGTACCAAGACACCGCCGAGCCGCCATGATACAATTATTCTACCACAATGCCGCAAAGCTCTGCCGGAAACGGTCTCGATACGGGGGAAGACATCGATGAAACGCCGCACATTTCTGACCGGGACCGCGGCCGCTCTGATGGCCCGGCCGGCTTTTGCCGCGCCCGCTGGCGCACCGACCAAGATCCTGTTCTGGCACGCGATGAACGGCGCGCTCGGCGATGTCTTGAACACGCTGGTCGCCCGCTTCAACAAGGAGCAGAAGGCGGTCGAAGTGGTGGCCGTCTTCAAGGGCGGCTACCCGGAAACCTTGACCGCCGCGATTGCCGCCTGGCGCGCCGGGCAGGCCCCGCACCTCGTGCAGGTATTTGATGTCGGCACCGGCTCTATGGTCGCCGCCGGCAAGGCGGTCAAGGACCTGTGGCAGCTTGTCCAGGAAACCGGGGCGCCGATCAGACCCAAAAGCTACATCGCCTCGGTGCGCGGCTATTACAGCCTGGCCGATGGGCGGATGGCCTCGATGCCGTTCAACTCCTCGACAGCGGTGATGTGGTACAACCAGGACGCCTTTGAAAAGGCCGGTCTCGATCCGGCAAAACCGCCAGCGACCTGGCCCGAGGTGGTCAATGCGGCCGAGGTGCTGAAAAAAAAGAACGTGACCAAATATGCCGTCACCACCTCCTGGCCAACCTGGGTCCATTTCGAGCAGTTTGCCGCGATCCACAACGTGCCTTATGCGAGCGAGGCGGACGGGTTCAAGGGTCTGGACGCCAAGCTCTTGATCGATTCCCCGGCCTTTGTCGCCAATCTGCAGCGCCTCCTCGACATGGCCAAGGCCGGCACCTTCAAATACGCCGGGCGCGACAATCTCCCCGACCCGGTGTTCTATTCGGGGCAGGCGGCGATCACCTTCAACTCGTCGGCGGCGCGCGGGGCGCTCGTCAAGACCGCCAAGTTCCGCTTTGCCGACGCCTATCTCCCCTACGACCCGAAGGTCATCCAGAAGCCGATCAACTCGATCATCGGCGGCGCCAGTCTGTGGGCGATGACTGCGCCCCGGCGCACGCCGGAGGAGTACAAGACGCTCGCCGCGTTTCTCGCCTTTCTCGGCGCACCCGCGCAGGACGCCGCCTGGGCCGCGGCCACCGGCTATGTGCCGGTCACCTTTGCCGGCGCGGATCTGCTGCGGCAGCAGGGATATTTTACAAAAAACCCGGGCACGGAACTGCCCATCCTGCAATTGCAGCGGTTGCCGGTGACGGAGAATTCCCGCGGCATAAGGCTCGGCGGAATGCCCGAGATCCGCGTCATCATCGAGGAGGAGTGGGAGAAGGCGTTGGGCGGCCAGCAGGACGCCAAAACGGCCCTGACCCATGCGGTCGCCCGCGGCAACTCGGTCTTGCGCAATTTCCAGCGCGCAATGGGCGGGTAAGGCGGCCTCCATGTCTCGGGCCGGATTGCAATCACCCCCTCACCCTGCCCTCTCCCCCAGTGGGGGAGAGGGTTGCGGAGGGTCGGCGAGGCGTAGCCGAGCCTTACCCGAAGCCGGGTGAGGGGGATTCGATCCAGCCGGGAGTCTAGCGGGCGAACGTAGCATGGAACGCCGGACGATCTTTGGCGGCTGGCTGCTGCCGGCGGCGCTGGTGCTGCCGCAGATCGCGGTGACGGCCGTATTTTTTCTGCTGCCGGCGGCCGAGGCAATCTATTCGAGCCTGATTGCGACCGACGCCTTTGGTCTGCACACCCGCTTTGTCGGCTGGGCGAACTTTGCCGCCCTGTTTGCCGATGGCGGGTATTTGGGCGCGCTCTTGCGCACGGCCGTCTTTTGCGCCCTGGTCACGGCGCTGGCGATGGCCCTCGGTCTCCTCTTCGCGGTATTTGCCGATCATGAGATCCGCGGCCGCGCGATTTATCGCACGCTCTTGATCTGGCCCTACGCGGTCGCCCCGGCGGTCGCGGCCGTGCTCTGGGTGTTTGTCATGCATCCCGAGGTCGGCCTCATCGGCCGGCTTCTCAACCGCGCGGGTCTCCATTGGGATTACACCTTGAACGGCGCGCAGGCGATGGGTCTTGTCATCGTCGCCAGCGCGTGGACCCAGGTGAGCTACAATTTTGTGTTCTATCTCGCGGGTCTGCAATCGATCCCGCGCGCCGTGATCGAGGCGGCGCGGATGGACGGAGCCAGAGGCTTCCGCCGTTTGCGCACGATCACCTTGCCGCTCCTCATGCCCACCACCTTTTTTCTGCTGATCGTCAATCTGGTCTATGCCGCCTTTGAGACCTTTGGCGCGATCATGGCGCTGACCCGCGGCGGGCCGGGTCAGGCGACCGAGACCCTGGTGGTCAAGGTCTACCGCGACGGAGTCATCAACCTCGACCTGTCCGGCTCCTCGGCGCAGTCGGTCATCCTGATGCTGGTGGTGATCGCGCTCGCCGCGGTGCAGTTCCGCTTTCTCGGGCGGCGGACCCTCTCGTGATGCGAGGGCGCCCTGACTGGCTCGCCCATCTCGTGCTCGGACTGGGCGTCGTGTTTTTCGCGCTGCCGGTCTGGCTGATCTTTGCCGGCGCGACGCAGGATGCCGGCGCGATCAACCGCGGCGATCTTTCACTGATCCCGAACCTGTCGCACCTCGGCATCTTCTGGTCGGTGCTGCAGAGCAGCGCCGCGGACAATCTGCCGGTGCCGGCTTGGCGCATGCTGATGATCTCCGCCGGCATGGCGCTGGTCATCGCCGTCGGCAAGATCGTCATCTCACTGCTGTCGGCCTACGCCATTGCGTTTTTCCGCTTTCCGTTCCGCATGGTCGCGTTCTGGACGATCTTTATCACCCTGATGCTGCCGGTCGAGGTGCGGATCATCCCGACCTACGCGGTGATGGCGGATTTTCACATGATCAACAGCTTTGTTGGTTTGACTGTGCCGCTGCTCGCCTCGGCGACCGCGACGCTGCTCTTCCGGCAGGTGTTTCTCGCCGTCCCGGACGAATTGATCGAGGCGGCGCGGATGGACGGAGCCGGGCCGGTCCGTTTCTTCATCGACATCCTGATCCCGGTCTCGGCGGCCAATATCGCCGCTCTCTTTGTCATCCTGTTCATCTATGGCTGGAACCAGTATCTGTGGCCGCTTCTCGTCGCCACCGACCCCAGGCTCGACACCATCGTCATCGGCATCGTGCAATTGATTGATACCGGCTTCACCTTGACCCCGTGGAACACGATGATGGCGATGGCGGTCCTCGCGATCCTGCCCCCGGTCGTTATTGTCGTCGCGATGCAGCGCTGGTTTGTCAAGGGGTTGACCGAGGTCGAGAAGTAATGGCCACCCTCGAGCTCTGCGGTCTCGCCAAGAATTTCGGGGCGGTCGCGGCGCTGCGCGAGGTCGATCTGACGGTGGCCGACGGCGAGATGCTGGCGGTTGTCGGCGCCTCGGGCTGCGGCAAGTCCACCCTCCTGCGCCTCATCGCCGGGCTTGAAGAGCCGAGCCGCGGCAAGGTCATTCTCGGTGGGCGCGACATCACCCGGCGCGATCCGGCCGAGCGCGACATCGCGATGGTGTTTCAGAACTATGCGCTCTACCCGCACATGAGCGTCTTTGACAACATGGCCTACGGGCTGCGCATCCGCCGCCTGCCGCGCGCCGAGATCGCGCGCCGCGTCGCCGAGACGGCGGCGCTGCTCGGTCTCGCAGACCTGTTGGGACGCAAGCCGCGCGCGCTCTCCGGCGGGCAGCGCCAGCGCGTCGCGATGGGACGGGCCATCGTGCGCGAACCCAAGCTGTTTCTCTTTGATGAGCCTTTGTCCAATCTCGACGCCAAATTGCGGGTGCAGATGCGCGCCGAGATCCGCCGCCTGCAACGCCGCCTCGGCGTCACCACGCTTTACGTCACCCACGACCAGGTCGAGGCGATGACGCTCGGCGACCGCCTGGCGGTCATGCGCGAGGGCCGGCCGGCGCAGGTGGCGACGCCGATGGAGGTGTTCTGCGAACCCGCCGATACCTATGTTGCCGGGTTTATCGGGGCGCCGGCGATGAATTTTCTGCCGGCCCGCCTCGCTGAGCGCGGGCACGCCGCAGCGCTCGCGGCGGGGCCGCTGCTCCACTTTGCCGATGGGTCGCGCGCGGGGGCGGACGGCGCGCCGCTGACAATCGGCATCCGACCCGAGCACATTCTGCTCGATCCCGGCGGGATGCCGCTCGCCGTCGATCTGATCGAGCCGCTCGGCTCCGAAACCCTGCTGCACGGCCGCCTCGCCGACGCGACCCCGCTGGTGGTCAAGATCGCCGGGGCTGCTCCGTCGCGCGAGACCTTTGCGGTCGCATTGCCGGCCGCCGCCGTGCACGTGTTCGACGCCGAAAGCGGCCGGCGCCTCGCCGCCGTCCCGGCAGCGGCCGAACCCGCCCAGCGCGCGCCGGCGGACCTGTGAGGCCGCGGGCGAGTCCCGCGCTCAGTTTGCGATCGCTTCGGCCTGGCGCAGAAAGCGCCGGTTCGGGGCGCTGCGCGGGCGCACCCCCAGGCGCTCGTGGGCCAGCGCCAAGGCGATCTCGTGCCGGCCGGCGCGGCCCGCCGCCTCGGCCAGGGTCCAGGCGACGACATCGCGCTGCGCGTGGCTGCCGCCGATCTGCCAGAGATCGATGCGCAGGGGCAGCAGCGCCTCGATCGCCTCGTCATAGGCGCCGCGGTGAAATGCTCGCAAACCCTCGACCAGCGGGATGCCGACCGTGCGATAGAGGTCGGCCGCTTCAGCATCGCCGGCCGCGGTCTCGTGCATCGCCGCGAGCCGCCGTTCGACACGCGCATCCCGACCCGCGCGCAACTCGGCCATCGCCGCGTGAATGTCGGCAAAGACAAGGCATTTCCCGTCGGCGTGCCCCTCCCACAACGCCGCCAGCTCCTGCCAGCGGTCGCCGATAGCGATGCCGAGCGTATCGAGCCGCCACAACAGCGCCGAGGCGTTGGTCAGGCTGAGAGCGAGCGGGCGCCCGGTGGCGCGGATCGGGCCGTCATAGAGCGCGAGCGCGGCCTCGTACTGCCCGAGTTCGAGGTGAAACAGCGCCTTGTGCCACCAGATATGGACCTGGTTGAGATGGCCGGGACCCGACCACAGGCTTTCGCGCGCCGCCATCCAGCCGAGCCCGTCTTCCGGCCGTCCGGTCATCTCCATGACATGCGCGACGGTGTGATGCGACCAGAAGCTCAACGGTTCAAGTTCGGCGGCTGCGCGCGATTCCTCCTCGGCGCGGGTGTAATCGCCGGCTTCCTCCGCGCCAAAGGCGTGAAATGCCAGAAGCGACCCGTAACCCGGCTGGTCCTTTGCCCACAGCGGCAGGGCCCGCGCCGAACGGTCCCGGATAAAGGAGAAGCGGCCAAGAAATCCGTCGCCCAGCACCGCGCCCTGGTGGGCGACGAGATCAAAGGGATAGCGCATCAGATGGCGGTCCAGCACCGCGACGGCGGCGGCGCGGGCGCCCCGAGTAAAATGCGACAAGGCGGCGAGATGGGCCTTCTCGCGCTCGTTCAACGCCAGCGGCCGTGCGGTTTCAATGAGCGCCGCAGCCTCTTTCATCAGCCCCGGATCATTAGCCACGGCGAACATCCAGGCTTTGGCCAGATGCGCCATCGCAAAACCGGGCGCCTCGCCACGCGCCGTGTCAACCAACGCCGCGGCGTTGCCGTGGACAAGGTTGAACGCCCGCACCGCCTGATCGTATGCGACGGCGGCGGCCTCCGTCGCGCCGGAGAGGTGATGTCCCTGGGCGTCCCGGATCATGGCAGTTCCCTCTTTCCGCGCGCCAACCCTCAGCGGCGGCGCGCCAGTATACGATTTTTCGCAAATGCCTCACCACACCGGCACGCCCTTTGTCGTCGAGTATTCGAAATGCAGGGCCTCGCCCGGGTGGACAAGAGGGTAGATCGCGTGCGCGGCAAGCGCCGCTTCGGCAAAGCCCGAGAGGATCAGCTTCAGCTTGCCGGGATAGCTTGCCAC